>JAFEDN010000178.1 GCA_018241585.1 Pseudomonadota bacterium
ATGATTTTTTGGTTAAGGAGAATCAATTAATTTGCATTGCTAAATAAGGTTTTAGTTTTAATATATTTCCAGGAGGATAAAATGCGCTTAATAATAGCTTGTCAACAGGCCGACATGGATGCTATTCGTCACTTATTGAGTGAAAAAACTGAAATTAAAAATACTCCCAATCAAATAGAACCAGACACTAGTCTTTCGTTAATTTATTATGTTTATCAATTAAACACTATCCCAAAAGAACAACGTTATCAAATTATCGAGCTTTTAATAAATAATGGAGCTGAAACTGCCCCTACGACACCTGAAGATCAAGAAATGGTTCAAAAGATAAAGACCGAAGCTGATCCATTATTATTGCGAATTTTAAATAAAGAAAAAATTCCCGAAAATTTTAAAGGTTGGGAACCAGAAGAACATAAGCAATTGGGGGATGAAGCCTTTGGAGCGTTTATCATTGAGTTAAAAAATTCGGTAGACCTTGGTATTTTAGCAGAACAGCCTGCACAAATGCTGCAGAATTTTATTGCCAAATATACCAAACAGGGTAAGGAACTGCTCATTTCAGGAAATGATGAAAAATCACAATTAAAGAAAATTTCTGCTGGATCAATTATATGTTTAGCTGGAGATTTTTATGGTGCAACTTCAGAGCAAGAAGTGATTAGTTTTGGCAAAACTCCTGACGAAAAAAATCAACGTTTTCTTAACTGTTATAGTCAATTAGTCAATGCTGATTCCAAAGAAGTATATTCATTGTTAAAGCAAATAGATCGAATGTTACCTGAAATTAATGGCGTTAGGCAAAGCGGAATTATACCTAACAGCATTTATAAAAAATGGATTCGCTGGACCAATGAACTAGCTTTTTTTACTTTAACAAAACAATACCCACATAGTCTCTATATCTACAGTATAAGCCGTTACCTTGAACTTTCTCTATATAATTTTGATCATTTTGGTGAGGATGCTAAAGAAGCTTATAAGGCCGGGCATCGAATTGCTTGCGAAACTGCGAGAACAGCTAAGGATGTTGCTGATATAGAAAGAGCTGTTGTTCAAGAATTATTTGCCGGTCATTTTTTAACGGACTTATTTTCCACAGGGCACGTTCGAACTCCACGCAGAGCTGTGTATGATCATTATAATGGCGTCAGTAGCACGCCTTTAATCTCCGCGGCGTTGGCGTCATGGAAAATGCATGATGAGGATTGCTATAGTGGCTTACTAGTAACTAATGCTAAAACCAAAAAACCATGGAAAGCATATGGTGATCATTGCTATTTTAAAGAAGATAATAAACCAAACAGCGCACTGGTAAAAAGAGCAGTGGTAGTAGGTTTGCACAACGTTTTCAAAGCCTATTTACATTCACAAACTTTTAGTATTTCTTATCCTGCATTGGATTTTGTTCCTCAAGCCACCAAAGAGAATGTCCAGCCGCTATTGCGTGAAATAGAATATGGATTAATTTTAAGGCCCAAGATAGAGGATGCTAAAAATATAGTCGATTTGGTCGCTACGGCCTATACAAGATTCTATTTAATAAGCAATGACGGATTTTATTACTTAGATAAGTCGGAACAGCCAGTTAAAATCGAAATAATTCGTTGCGAACTAATCAATCAGCTAAAAATTGAATTAAAAATTCCTGTAACCCTTTCCCAAAATGAACAGATTCGTTTAACAACTCAGCAATTAGCGATTATTCGCAAATTTACTCAACATAAAATTAGTTTTATAGATAAAAGAAAAGATTCATCTGACGATAAACCAGAGCCTCGTGAACCATTATCAATGGGGGTTTCCTTAAACCCTTTAGCATGGAACTGGAGTCCCTTGTTATTCCTCTATAAAGGACTACAAGGAAAACATAATCAACCATCGCAAGTTGAAGAAACTACTACACCTTCTTTAATGAGTAGGTTGTGAGGACTATTGATTTTATGTTATTAAATCATTCTGAAATAAAGCTTATTTTACAACAATTTTATGATGAATATAAAACGCCTAGGACGATTTCTATAGCAAATGATAAAAGTCTTCAAAAAGTTTTAAAACAACTGCTAACCGCTTTTGAAAAAGTTGAAATACCCAGCTTGGCAAAAAGCCCTAATGCGTTAAAATATATTCAACAATTGAAAGGAGCTGATGCTTATGTTTATGAAGCTAAAAATAAACAAGATTATTTGAGCTTTGCTGATGCTGTGCAGAAACGATATCATTTACCCCCGGGAACGGGGTGGAAAATTCAACCATTTCTTGTATTACGTCTTTGTTTTTTACTTAAAACCTATTTAGCAGTTAGAAATAATGAATTTGCCGTCGATACCGATAAAATTCAACCTTCAAAATTAATGATTTTTATTGAAAAAGAACTAGCTGTCTGTGCTAACGCATTAAATACTTATCATACTTATAAGAGATATCAAAATGATCAGAGCAAACTGGCAGAATTTTTGGATCGATTCATCAATAAATTAATTGATCTTTTTGCTCAACCAGAGGACTTTTTAGAAGTTTGCTTTCCATGTGGTTCTGTTGATCATGCTACTTTTCTGATTTTTTTTAAATATAAAGATGATGTGATATTACGCATTGATAATGCAAGCAGGGTCCGCCCGACTAGTTTATTAAAAAGTGAGTTTATAACAATCGGCCGACAAGATGAACAAAAATATAAACCGATTTATATTGCTCAAATACCGATTACCGAATTATCTGGATCAGAAGTTACTCAAGAATTAAAATCTTATCTTTTACAAGCTTGCCTGGTTGAAAATGATAGCGAAATAGAGAATCCACTTTATGATGTTTATAATATTGATTCAGGTAACGAGGAACAAAAATATCAACTGCCAAAGTTAAAAATAAAATCAGAAATGTTATCTAAAGACCTTGCTTTTTCATCTTATCCGGAACAAGGCTTTGGCAATTGTATTGTTGAAAATTTTGGCATTGGTTATCATTATCGAAGCATACCTTTTAATTATTTCCCGCAAGATAAAATCCACGATTATATTTTCTCAGCTTTGATTAAAGCTGAATTTAAATTTATTGTTCATGAATATGATAAAGATGAAGTATGGCTGATCGACCGTGCCCGTCAAGATGATATTGAAGTAAAAACTAATACCATTCATTTTACTAAGGCTATGCCCTGTCTTACTGAACCCAGAGTACTGCATTCCAGATTAAGAAAACAACAGCAGCTAATGGATTACTTTTTTCCCAGCGCTGATTCTGGCATTTCTTCGAAGGTAGCGGTGTGTCATGGTTTAAGCGGCAATGGTAAAACAAATGTTGCATTAAAATATTTTGAAAGTTCTTCTAGCCGTTATTTAATTCGTGCTTGGTTTAATGGCGGTCCCAAGTTAGATGAACTTTATCGTGAATTTGCCCAATCTGCCGGCATTCGTACAAGCAATGAAAACTTTGATTCAGTGAAAAAAGCAGTGAAAGCATGGTTTAACTCTAAAAATGATTGGTTATTAATTTATGATGGAGTCGATCTTGAACAGGTACAAGATTATCTACCAACTGGTAAAGGTCATATTATTATTACTGCTGATTCCAAATCAAAAGAGCCGGAAGATTGGAAAAATTTTCATATTGATCCATTTACGTTAGACAAAGCATTAGAATTACTTAAGCCATGGCTTAAAAACGAAACTGAAGCGGCACTAACAGAGTTAATAATAGAATTGGAATATATTCCAATAGCTATTTGTCATGCGGCCATTTATATTACTGAAAATGGAAATTTGCCTGTTGAAACTTATTTAAAATTAATTAAACAATCACGAGAAATTCTTTTTAAACATGAACTATTAGATAGAAAAGAAAAAGATGCTAGAAAACAATCTATTGCCCAGACTTGGCATGTAACTATAAATTTGCAGATTGAAAAAAGGTCTCCATTATCGTTATGGCTTTTTGAAAATTGTGCTTATTTGTATAAAGACGAAATA
>JAFEDN010000179.1 GCA_018241585.1 Pseudomonadota bacterium
ATTTTCTTTTTCAATATTAATTTTCACCACGCCGGGAGTGACTTTTTCCAGCATCGGCGCCAATGAGTAAGCAGGCTTATTGTTCGGAAGTGGATTATCCGCAAAAGTATTCAGTGTAAAAAAAGCAAGACAAAACAAAATCCCTTTTAAAAAAAAGCTCTTAGAACTTTTCATAAAGAACCCTCATGATGATCCGGGCTCTGATTTTATCAGGATTGTATCCTAAATGGAATCAGGAGACGATTTCCTCAGCAGCGCCCGCTAGCGGAAGCTGCTTCCTGGTTTGGATACTGAGCTCCGCCAAAGCCGGAACTCCGTAATCAAGGGAAAGGTCGCAACTGCTCTTCTTTCCCTTGCGAACCCTCACCATGACAATCAATTATTTTACCATCCAAATTAAGCTGGCCATGCGTCCATAATCGGATTTTTCTCTTCGATAGGAATAAAACCTTTTTGGTTCACAATAGGTGCAAAGTCCTCCCCCAAACACTTGATTGACTCCACAGTATTGCAAATTGATTCGGGCTAGTTTGTATAAATCAGCTAAATAGCGTCCATTATCATTTGACGTAAAGCAGGAATCAAAATCAGGATTTTTCGAAATATATAGCTCTCGAACCTCTGCTCCTACTTCAAAGTGGTCAGGTCCAATAGCGGGTCCCAGCCAAGCTAATAAATCTGCAGGAGCAACTTTTAACTGAGCAATGGTTTCGTCAATAATGCCGGCTTGTAATCCTCGCCAGCCGGCATGGATCGCTGCAACGGCATTTCCTTGGCGGTTGGTGATTAAGACCGGCAGGCAATCGGCTGTTAGCACCACACAGATAGACTCTGGTTTTTTAGTAAAACTGGCGTCAGCTTTTAGGGTCGTGCTAGCCATATCCAAATTAACCACTTGGTTACTGTGAATTTGTTCCAGCCAGACCGGTTTATTTTTGAACTTTAAATGTTGACTGAGTAATTCGCGGTTATTGGTAGTTTTTGCCATATCTCCGGTATCGCGTGTAGTGACTAAAGCTTTTATGTGAGCGGGTGCGGGCCATTCTGGAATTAAAAAACTGCTATCTAAAATTGTCATGTTTGGTCTCTTTATCTTCATGTAAAAGTTGTAATAATTGCTGTAGATCATCGGGCAAAGGGCTGGTCCAGGAAACCATTTGCTGTGTACCAGGATGCACCAGAGACAATTGTACCGCGTGCAATGCCTGACGGTGAAATTGATTGAGAAAAGCTCGCAAAGCAGGGAGCATACCGGCAGTGGCTACAAAAGGTTTCCCATAAAGGGGGTCCCCAACTAGGGGGTGGCGAATGTGAGTAAAATGAACTCTAATTTGATGGGTGCGGCCAGTTTCCAACTGAACCTGAACAGCAGTATATTTAGTAAATTTCTCTATAATACGGTAATGAGTAACCGCCGGCTTACCCGAAGCCACTACCGCCATTTTAGTACGTTGGCTGGGGTGACGGCCGATAGCCGCTTGCACTGAACCTCCAGAAACCAAGTGGCCGTGAACAATAGCAAAATACTCTCGTTTGATTTGTCTCAGTTGCATGCACTTAACTAAATAATGATGAGTTGGCAGGTCTCTAGCCACAACTAATAAACCCGAGGTTTCTTTATCCAAACGGTGCACTAAACCTGCTCTGGGGATTGCCGCCAAAGTGGGATCAAAATGTAGCAGGGCATTAACTAAAGTATTTTCATGAGTTCCAGCCCCTGGATGCACCACCAGTCCAGCCGGTTTATCGACGATAATGAGTTGTTTATCTTGATACCGTATGTTTAACGGCAAGGCCTGAGGCTGCCAATCACCGGTTGGAGTTATTTTTGCATTAATTAATAGTTTTTGGCCATTGCTAACGATGGTGCGAGGTTTGGTTTCAATTTTGCCATCGAGCTGGACAAATCCACTGCGGATCCATTGTTGAAGGCGGGAACGTGAATATTGCCAACAGAAGGCAGCCAATACCTGATCTAATCTTTTTTGGTCTAGCTCTTCAGTTACAATTAAAGCCCTAGTGAAATTTTCGCTCATTCCCCATTATACCCGTTACACTTCAAGATGCGAGCTTTTAGCGCCCAGTGACTGAGTGATCTTCGAGTTGCGATTGAGCAATTTGGCGAGTGCGATGGGTCAATGGGATGCTAAAAGTTCGCACCTTAAGTGAGGTGTAATGGGTATCTACCAGCTATAATTAAAAGGATGAAAATTAAGCCATTACCAAGCAAATTACTTTGCACCAAATGCAATTTAAAACTCCTGAATTTCAGTACCACCAATGAACTGGCAGTGTTGTCGGAACCGATTGGCCAGGATCGAGCGATGTCAGCAATTGAATTAGGTATACATATTCGGCAAAGTGGATATAATCTTTATTTGTTGGGACCCAAAGGCACAGGAAAGTATAATTTAATAAATTCTGTGCTAAAGCTCGAAGCCGTCAACCAGCCCACGCCAAATGATTGGTGTTACATTCATAATTTCTCCGATCCGCAAAAACCATTGGCTTTGGAACTGCCTCCTGGCATGGGGCCGGAATTACAAAAAGATATGAATTCTCTGATTGAAGATTTACGCACTGAAATTCCAGCCATTTTAGACAGCGTTGAATTTAGAAGTCAGATCCAAAAATTAGAAGATGGAATTAAAAATAGAGAGGAAGATGAATTCAAAAAAATTGAGGATAAAGCGCAGCAAAACGGTTTAGCGATTGTGACCACACCCAAAGGTTTTTTAGTGACACCTTTGCGCGATGGCAAGCCTATGACCAATAAAGAGATGGAGCAATTGCCTGACGCTGAACGTACTCAGAAACAGCAAAAGATCAATGCCATTCGTGATCAACTCACTCAAATGCTTGAGCAACTGCCTAGATGGCACAAGGAAAAGCACGATAAACAAAAAGTTCTACAAAAAGAATTTACTTCAATCGTGGTTAACCGTTTGGTCGAGCAAATGCAACAAAAATATCAGCAGCAAAATCGGATTATTCAATTTTTAAATATTGTTTCTGACGATATTATGGAAAACTCCCAAGCTTTTTATAGTAACGATCGAAAAATCCAAACTGAATTATCTTTCATTAAATACAAAGTCAATGTTTTAGTTTCACATGCTCCTAATAGTGGTGCGCCAGTGATTTATGAAGATCATCCCAGCCATGTCAATTTGATAGGCAGGTCTGAATATATGGCCGAATTAGGCGCGTTTACTACTAATTTTACGCTTATCCGTGCCGGAGCATTACATCAAGCTAATGGAGGATTTTTGATTCTGGATGCACAGCAAGTGTTAACTCAACCCTATGCTTGGGAAAGTTTGAAGCGCATGCTTTATGGTGAAAAAATAACCATAGAATCTTTAGGTCAAGCCATGGGCTTTCCTAGTACAGTATCTTTAGAGCCTGAACCTATCCCGTTGCGGGTTAAAGTTATTTTGCTGGGTGAGCGGTCGTTATACTATTTGTTAAGTGAAAACGATGTTTATTTCCCCGATTTATTTAAAATTGCTGCGGATTTTAGTAATCACATTGCTCGCACTCCGGAAAATTTAATATTGTTTGCCAGATTATTGGCTACTGTAGTTGAGAAACAACAATTGCTGCCATTAAATCGCCATGCAGTAGCTAAAATGATTGATCACAGTTGTCGCTTGTCCGGCGATTCCCGAAGATTATTGATTTTTTTAAGAACTCTGCAAGATTTACTCTGCGAAGCTAATTATTGGGCTGACCAAGAAGGGCATGTAGTCATTAAAGCGACAGATATTCAAAAAGCCATCGATCAACAAATACTTCGTTCTAACCGGCTGCAAATAAGAATTCAAGAAGATTACCGCAGAGGTCTTTTGCTGGTCGATACCAAAGGTAAGAAGATTGGTCATGTCAATGGCTTGTCGGTTTTGCAGATAGGCAATTACGCCTTTGGCAGCCCTAGCCGGATTACAGCGGCGGTTCGTTT
>JAFEDN010000017.1 GCA_018241585.1 Pseudomonadota bacterium
GAGCTCAGTATCCAAACCAGGAAGCAGCTCTCGCTTCAGCGGGAGCTGCTGAATTAGTGGCGAAACAATTCCCGCCGGGCGGGAATTGTGATACAATAACGCTCAATTCGTCAAAGTTGAGGGCTGAATGTCCGTTAGTGCGCAAAAAAATCAGGTTACACCAGCATTGCTCGCATTAGCAGACGGAAGTCTTTTTCCTGGAGTCTCCATCGGGTCTTTAGGACAAGTGGTCGGTGAAGTGGTTTTTAACACTTCTATGACCGGCTACCAAGAAATTCTCAGCGATCCTTCCTATGCGGAACAAATCATTACCTTAACCTATCCTCATATTGGCAACGTGGGTGTTAATCCAGAAGATCAAGAATCGGGTAAGGTCTGGGCTAAAGGTCTTATAATTCGTGATTTATCGTTAACTGTCAGTAATTGGCGAGCACAGCAATCGCTTCCTGAGTATTTAAAAACTCATCGTGTTGTAGGAATAGCAGGTATAGATACTCGGCGCTTGACCAGAATTCTTCGCGAACAAGGTGCTCAATCGGGCTGTATCGTTACCGGCGAGGCTGATCCTGACCGTGCCATTGCTATGGCCCAAGCTTATCCTGGCTTGGTCGGTATGGATTTGGCAAAAGTAGTGAGTACTCAACAAATCCAACCTTGGCAAAGTCAAACCACCCCCAATCAGCCCCATCTGGTAGTCTTTGACTACGGTGTAAAATGGCAAATTTTAAGATTGTTAGCGGATCGAGGTTGCAGAATAACCTTAGTGCCTGCCCAAACTACTACAGATCAAGCCCTCGCTTTAAAGCCTGACGGCATAGTATTGGCTAATGGCCCAGGTGATCCCGCCATGTGTGATTATGCGATTCGGGCTATCCAGCAGCTTGTTAAAACCGATAAACCGATATTGGGAATTTGCTTGGGCTTTCAATTATTAGCCCTGGCTTCTGGTGGAACTACCTTAAAGATGAAGTTTGGTCACCACGGCGCCAATCATCCGGTCATTGATCTGCTCCGCGGAAAGGTCATGATCACTAGCCAGAACCATGGTTTTTGTGTGGATGAACAAACTTTACCTGATTGTTGGCAAATTACTCACCGTTCTTTGTTTGATAATTCTCTTCAGGGCATCCGTCACAAGACTAAGCCCATATTTGGTTTCCAAGGTCATCCAGAGGCCGGCCCGGGACCACACGATATCATCGAGTTATTTGATCATTTCATTAACACACTTGCAGAGAAAAAAGATTAATGCCAAAACGAACCGATATCAAAAGTGTTTTAATTATCGGCGCTGGACCGATAGTCATCGGCCAAGCGTGTGAATTCGATTATTCCGGCAGCCAAGCCTGCCGTGCTTTGCGGGAGGAAGGTTATCGAGTAATTTTGATTAATTCCAATCCCGCTACCATTATGACCGATCCGGAAATGGCCGACGCCACTTACATTGAACCTATTCACTGGAAAGTGGTTGAAAAAATTGTCGAAAAAGAGCGGCCTGATGTTTTGTTGCCAACCATGGGTGGACAAACTGCTTTGAATTGCGCACTGGATTTGGTACGGGAAGGAGTTTTAAAAAAATATGGCGTATCCTTGATTGGCGCCTCAAGAGAAGCCATTGATAAAGCTGAGGACCGAGAGTTATTTCGAAAAGCAATGACTAAAATCGGCTTGGAAACACCTCGTTCCGGTTTAGCTCATAATATGGAAGATGCTTGGAAAATTTTAGATCAAATTGGGTTTCCAGCAATCATTCGCCCATCGTTCACCATGGGAGGCAGTGGCGGCGGTATTGCCTATAATCGAGAAGAATTTGAAGAAATTTGCCAAGGGGGATTAGAATTATCGCCCACTTCAGAACTACTGATTGATGAGTCCATCATTGGTTGGAAAGAATATGAATTAGAAGTCGTTCGCGATCGTAAAGACAATTGTATTATCGTTTGTGGTATTGAAAATTTTGATCCAGTGGGAATTCATACCGGCGATTCAATCACGGTTGCGCCTATTCAAACGTTAACCGACAAAGAATATCAGCGAATGCGCGATGCAGCCATCGCCATTTTAAGAGAAATCGGCGTAGAAACCGGTGGTTCCAATGTTCAGTTCGCTATTAATCCCTTAGATGGCCGAATGATGGTCATTGAAATGAACCCTCGAGTTTCACGTTCTTCCGCTTTAGCGTCTAAAGCCACTGGTTTTCCAATTGCCAAAGTCGCTGCAAAATTAGCAGTCGGCTACACTCTGGATGAATTAGCCAATGAAATTACCAATGGTAAAACACCGATTTCATTCGAACCCTCTATCGATTACGTGGTAGTTAAAATTCCTCGTTTTAATTTTGAAAAATTCCCTCAAACTGATTCACGGTTAACGACCCAAATGAAATCTGTAGGGGAAGTCATGGCGATAGGCCGGAATTTCCAGGAAGCATTACAAAAAGCGATCCGCGGGTTAGAAACCGGAGTGTATGGATTGGAATCGAAAATCGATTTTAATGAACCTGGGATGGATTCGGAGCAATTGAATAACCGGTTACAACAAGAATTAAGAATAGCCGGAGCTGACCGCTTGTGGTACCTCGCAGATGCTTTTCGTCAAGGTTATTCAGTGGATAAGGTGCATGCGCTCACCCAAATTGACCCTTGGTTTTTAGTGCAGATTGCTGATTTAATTGAGCAGGAGTCCGCATTAACCCATTTGAAAATTAAGGGCCTCAGTGCCGAGCAGCTATTCCGTCTCAAACAATTAGGATTTTCTGATAAGCGATTGGGTCAATTATTAAGAGAATCCGAAGAAACCATCCGTTTATTAAGGCAGCAATATCAAATCCGTCCAGTTTACAAAAGGGTAGATACTTGTGCGGCCGAATTTGCCACCGCCACAGCCTACCTTTATTCCACTTACGAACAAGAAAATGAATGTCATCCTACTCAAAGAGAAAAAATTATTGTTTTAGGAGGCGGACCCAATCGAATTGGTCAAGGAATCGAATTTGATTACTGCTGCGTGCACGCGGCGATGGCCATGCGCGAACTGGGATATGAAACGATTATGGTGAATTGTAATCCGGAAACCGTTTCTACCGACTATGACATTTCCGACCGGCTTTATTTTGAATCTTTGACCTTAGAAGATGTGCTTGAGATTGTAGCCATTGAAAAACCCAAGGGTGTCATTGTTCAATACGGCGGTCAAACCCCATTAAAATTAGCTCGCCAATTACATCAAGCGGGAGTGCCGATTATCGGCACTGCTCCCGATGCCATTGATTGTGCTGAAGACCGCGAGCGGTTTCAGCATTTAGTCAATGAATTAGAATTGCTGCAACCTCGCAACGGCACGGTGCGCAGCCGTGAAGAAGGATTAAGATTAGCTAAAGTTTTTGCCTATCCGATGATTGTCAGACCTTCCTACGTGTTAGGCGGCAGAGCTATGAAAGTGATTTTTAATGAGCAGGAGCTTTCACGATACATGAAAAATGTCGTGGAAATTTCTCCGGATTCACCACTGTTACTGGACCAGTTTTTAGATGACGCCATTGAAGTAGATATTGATGCAGTTTGTGATGGTCAACAAGTTTTGATCGGCGGAATCTTGGAGCATATAGAACAAGCTGGTATTCACTCGGGAGATTCCTCATGCACTTTTCCCCCGCATAGTTTAAGTTTAACTATTCAGCAACAATTAAAAGAACAAATCAGTTTAATTGCCCGCAAACTCAATGTGGTCGGTTTGATTAATGCTCAGTTTGCCATAAAAGATAATAATATTTATATTTTGGAAGTGAATCCCCGCGCTTCGCGCACAGTACCTTTTATTGCCAAAGCTACTGGTCTTTCTTTAGCGAAAATAGCAGCTAAATGCATGGTGGGGGTCTCCTTAAAAGAGCAAGTTGCGTCAGGTGAAATTTATCCGCCTTATTTTGCTGTAAAAAACGCGATTTTCCCCTTTGCCAAATTTCCAGGAGTTGATCCTATTTTAGGACCTGAAATGCGTTCGACCGGAGAGGTCATGGGTATCGGTTCAAGTTTCGGTCAAGCCTTTGCTAAGGCATTATTAAGTGGTGGTCAACTGTTACCTAAATCCGGACGAGTTTTTGTCAGTGTTCGTGAAGCCGATAAAGTTAGAGTAGCTGCCGTAGCTAAATTGCTCTTTGAACAAGGTTTTAGTATTATTGCAACCAGGGGTACAGCTTGTGCGATCAAGGTAGCTAATGTCCCCTGCCAGGTGGTTAATAAAGTCACTGAAGGAAGACCTCATATTGTCGATATGATAAAAAATGGGGAAATACAGTTTATTATTAATACCACCGAAGGAGAGCAAGCAATTGCCGATTCTTTTACCATACGCCGGAGTGCGGTTTCCCGTAAGATTTGTTACACCACAACCTTGGCGGGTGCTGAAGCAGCTTGCGTTGCATTGAAATTTAACGACATCGGTGATGTCGCTAGCCTACAAAAATTACATCAAAAAATGTCAAGAGATGCTAAAATGGAAAATCTTACTTAACTATGTATTGTTACGTTTACTGCATCAGGAGATTTTGACATGAATAAAATCCCAGTCACTGTCAATGGTTACCGGCAGATGACCGAAGAATTAGAAAAATTAAAAAACCAGGAACGTCCTGGTATTATAGCAGCTATTGCAGAAGCCCGTGCTCACGGCGACCTTAGAGAAAATGCAGAATATCATTCAGCAAAGGAAAAACAGGGATTTATTGAAGGCAGGATTCGTGAATTAGAATCAAAACTTTCAAATTCACAAGTAATTGATATCGGTAAATTAAAAAATGAAGGCAAGGTCATTTTTGGGTCTACGGTAACTTTATGTAATGTGATCGACGAAACATTAGTGACTTACCAAATTGTCGGTGAGGACGAAGCTGATTTAAAAAGAGGTAAAATTTCGGTTACTTCACCTTTGGCGCGTGCTCTGATCGGCAAAGCAGTGGATGAAGAAGTTGAAGTTACCACCCCACAAGGTAAGAAAATCTATGAAATCGTTAAGGTAGAATATATTTAGCCCGGAGATCGCACACTCAAGCGTAGCGAGGGCGCGAAAGGGCCTGAATGTGCAGTATCGTAACAGTTCAGAGCCACCGGTTCAATAGTTACGCAGTATTTAGGTTAACAATTAAAAGGATGTTTTTATGCTCTTTTCTGGACAGCACAAAATCTTATCTTTTACGGATATACCAAATGTGGTTACTCTGCTAAAAAATCAAAAACAAACCGTGATCTTTGCGCATGGTGTTTTTGATATGCTACACCGAGGTCATGTGACTTTACTGGTGGAAGCCAAAAAAATCGGAGGTATTTTAATAGTTGGTGTTGAAAATGATAAAAACGTTAAGGTATTAAAAGGTAAAAATAGACCTATCCATTCTGAGCAAGCTCGTTTATATGTTCTTTCCAATTTAACGCCGGTGGATCACTTGTTTTTAATTCCGGAATATAAAAACGAGGATTTGAATGGATTTTATAATGATCTTTACAAAAAAATTCGTGCCGATGTGCTAGCAACTTGCGTCGACGCTGGAATTTATGGACCATTAAAAAAACAACATGCCGCCGCTGCCGGCATGAAATTAGTGGATATTACTGAACGCTATGAACTAAACACCAGTAAAGTTATTGAGCTTTTAAGGGAATCAAGTTATCAGCATAGCTCTTAAGGAGAGCAACTGGATTCGATTGATGATTTTTTAAGAGCTTGAGCCTGTTGGATGAGCACATCATTTAGCTCTAATTTTTGTTGTTCTGTCATGTAGGGTAATAAATGTGAGAAATCTCTAAATGGTTCGAATTCTATATTTCTAGTGATTGCGTCCCGCCAGCGTTCTTTTGCTATAGGGGATAAACACATTTTAATTTGACCAAAAGACTCTGTATTGGGACGCTCAACACCAATATTTGATTTTAATTTTGCAATTAGCATTGGAATAAAAAAGTCGCTCATAGATGATTTTTTGGTGATTAAAGTGGCAAGAAAATCGAGATTTTCCAAAAGGTCTTTATTAGTTATATTTTGGTCATCAGGGATAGCTTTTTCTAAGCGATAAACAATTTTCAAGAACTGTTGATCCACCGCTTTCATTTTACTTAGGTCTCTACATGAAACGAATGTATTTACGATCGATTCCAGAGCACCATATTTTTCTTCCAAATAGAGTCTAGATTCATACGAAGGCATCATGCCCATTTTGAGATGGAAAAGATGAGATGACTCGCTGGCGATGTTGACAACATTTCCTTTGCAATCAGGATCGCTTAAACTAGCTTTTACTATCTCTCTCATGGATGCGGAGCCAAAACCTTTGGCCCCACTGCGCCGGCTGTCTATTTGTATATAATTTTTTTGATTTTCTTTTGAGTAAAGCAACAAAGATTCTTTCCTTTGCACCGTTTGCATTAACCTTTCATGGCGCGCGCTATCAAAAGGCCGTTCTGTAGTCTTTTTTGCTAATGGTTTAAAAAAATCTGTTTTTATTGGCAAATTATTTTTATTATCTTTCATAGTTATTTCATTTTTTATATATTATACAAAAAAATCATTTTCTTGTCAAGCTCCTAACAGGTTACTGTTCAGAGCTGGCTCTTTGCTCCTACAATTGTTTCATGAATGAAAAAAGTTTTGATTATTTTGATCACGCAGCCGATATCGGGATTATAGGAAGGGGAGAAACTGTCGTTGCTGCCTTTATCTCAGCGGCGCAGGCGGTTTTTGCTTATATGGCCGATTTGGATCAGGTAAAACCCCTTGATACTGTTTCGATTCAATTTAATGAGACCGATCGTGAACTGGCTTTAGTACAGTGGTTAAATCTTTTAATTGGTGCAGCTCGTCAACGTGGTATGATATTTTCGTCTTTTTCTTTATCTCAAAAAGGAGACAATTGGATAGGCCAAGCCTCCGGAGAACCTTGGCGGGAGGATTTAGAGCGAGGAACCGAAGTAAAAGGAGCTACGTTAACGATGTTGTCGGTCAAACAATATGCTCAGTTTTATGAAGCGCGTTGTGTCGTGGATGTGTAGGATGTTCTTATGGATTTAAATCAACTCGAAAAAATTAATGATTACTGCTGGACTATTCCGTATATAGCAAATGAAGCACGAGCTGGTATTAAATTATTTGGCAGTGAAGCTTTGATGTTAGCTATGGATCAAAAAGTTGTTGAGCAAATAACCAATGTGGCCCGGCTGCCAGGGTTGGTCGGAATGGCTATGACTATGCCTGACGCCCATTGGGGATATGGTTTTCCGATAGGGGGTGTAGCGGCCTTTGATCCCAAAGAAGGAGGGATTGTTTCCGCGGGTGGTGTTGGCTTTGATATTTCTTGTGGAATCCGTTGCTTGAAAACAAACTGTTCATGGGACCAGTTATTTTCTGTTAGACGCCAGTTAGCAGAGGATCTTTTTAAGAATATACCTGCCGGTGTAGGAACAGAAGGTTTAGTAAAGGTATCTATTGGTCAACTGGATCATATTTTAAAGCAGGGCGCAAAGTGGGCTGTTAAACATGGATATGGGGAAACGGCAGATTTAAATTATCTAGAAGAAAATGGTCAAATGTCAGGAGCCATTCCCGAAAATGTGTCAGATTTGGCTAAAAAACGTCAACAGGGTGAAATGGGCACTTTAGGTTCGGGTAATCATTATTTGGAAGTTCAGGTTGTCGATCATATTTTTGATTCAGAGGCCGCTGCCGCTTTTGGACTTTATGTGGGTCAAGTATTGATTTCAATTCATTGTGGGTCGCGCGGTCTGGGCCATCAAATTGGCACGGATTATTTAGTGAGTTTAGCTAAGGCGGCGCATCGTTTAGGAGTTAACTTACCAGATAGAGAATTGGCTTGCGCCCCCATTCAATCACCAGAAGGTCAACAATATTTAGGCGCCATGAACGCGGGGATTAATTGTGCGTTAGCCAATCGGCAAATTTTGACCCATCTGACCCGAGCATGTTTTCATCGAATTTTACCCGATGTAAAAATTGATACTTTGTACGATGTTTCACACAATACCTGTAAATTAGAAACGCATCGGGTTGATGGAACAGAGCGACCGGTTTACGTGCATCGTAAAGGAGCTACTCGAGCTTTTGGCCCTAATCACCCGGGATTACCCAATGAATATAAAAGCGTAGGGCAACCAGTGGTAATTGGCGGCAGTATGGGGACCGGAACCTATATCCTTGCTGGAAATGATCCTGATAAAAATACTGCCTTTGCTTCCGCCAGCCATGGTGCTGGAAGATCGATGAGCCGGCATCAAGCTATTAAACAATGGCGAGGCCAAGAGCTGATCGAGCAATTAAATAAAGAAGGCATCATTATTTGCAGCCGCACCATGCGGGGAGTTGCTGAAGAAGCGCCACAAGCTTATAAAGATGTGGATAGCGTTGCTGAATCTACTGAACAAGGAGGTTTAGCGAGAAGAGTAGCTTATTTAAAGCCGAAAATTTGCGTAAAAGGCTGAGCCATAACAATTTCTTTATGTTAAACTTGCATAGAGTTTTTTAATCACTTTTTTAAGCAACTAATGGGCCACACTTTGGGAATTTCATGAAAAAAATATCACTGCTGATCATTGAAGATGAGCCGGCTATCAGAGATTTACTTCGTTTTTCCCTGCCGTCTGATCAGTATACTTTAATGGATGCAGAAACTGTGGCTCAGGGGACACGTTTATTAGCGGATGTTATTCCGGACCTGATCATTTTAGATTGGATGTTGCCAGATAAAAGCGGCATCGATTTTATTAAATGGATCAAACGCAAAGAAAATTTAAAAGATATTCCGATTGTGATGCTCACTGCCAAAGCAGAAGAAGATCAAAAAGTGCAAGGGCTAATGAGCGGGGCAGATGATTATGTCACTAAACCTTTCTCTACCGCTGAATTAAATGCAAGAATTAAAGCTATTTTGCGTAGAGGATTGCTAGCTGCTCCCAATAATGAACTGTCTGTTGGTCAGTTAATATTAAACACATCAACCCATCAAGTCAGTTTTGGCACCGAAATGATTAAGTTAATGCCGCTAGAATATAAATTGCTGCATTTTTTCTTTAAACATCCTAACAAAGTTTATAATAGAGATCAGCTGATTAATTTTATTTGGGGAGGCAACGTATATATCGATGAACGAACCGTGGATGTACAAATTAAAAGGCTGCGTAGTAAATTAAAAAAATTTGATCTTCATAATTTAATTAAAACGATTCGAGGAATGGGCTATATTTTTGATACCATTAAATTATCCAATGAAAAAAAAGCCTGAAATTTCCCTTGATAAATTACCAGAATCCGTACGAGCACATATTGTTCATTTAGAACGTGTTCGAAGAGATTTTGTCGCTAATGTTTCCCATGAATTACGAACTCCATTAACCGTTATTCAAGGTTATTTAGAGGCTTTGCTTGCGCAAAACTTAGATGAAACCAAACCTTGGAAAAAAATATTTAGCCAAATGTATCAGCACAGTATACGCATGGCTAATATTATCGAAGATTTATTGCTACTCTCCATCTTAGAAACCGACGATTATCCCTTGCAAGAAAATGCCAATATCAACATTAAAGAAATGTTGCAAACGTTAGTCGCTGAAGCTAGAAACATTAGCGGAGATAAAAAACATAGCATTACTTTAAAAGCAGACCCTGAAGTGCGCTTAAATGGTGCTGAAAATGAGTTAAAAAGTTTATTCAGCAATTTAATTATTAATGCAATCAAATACACTCCGGCAAAAGGGAAAATCAAGGTTTATTGGGGCCAAGAGCAGGGTAGAGCCGTTTTTAAGGTTTCCGATACTGGTATTGGCATCGCTAAAAAAGAAATTCCGAGAATCACTGAACGTTTTTACCGAGTTGATAAGGGCCGCTCTCGTGAAAGTGGCGGCACAGGTCTGGGTTTAGCCATAGTGAAGCATATCCTGATAAGACATCAAAGTGAATTAAGCGTAGCAAGCCAATTAGGTAAAGGCAGTACCTTCACTTGCCTTTTTCCTCCGGCACGCACTGTCTTGAATCTTTAAAATGTTATCTAATCGTAACTATTCAGCATTTAATTAAAAACTATATTGCAGCATTACTCTATTATAATAAAAAGTGCCTTTGCTTGGGTCTCCAGTCTGAATTCCTAAGCGGTCTCGAATTGAAAGATGTCTCAAGTAACTGTAAGGACAATGGTCGAATAAATAAGTGACATCAAAATCTGTTTCATCTGTGTTTGGAACCTGTGGCTCAGTAAAATATTGAGCGTAGCTGACAGAAAACAACCAATCTTTTTGTAATGCGGCATAACTTCCGGTTATTTTATATGCCTTTCCGGCTGATTTTTCAATTAGACCAGCGATCATAGAAGTGGTGAACAGTGGATCGTCTGCATAACCGGTAGTGTAAGGTGAAACCACATCACCATTTTTGAATGCCCCTGAAGAAGTTAAAATTTGGTTAAAGCCGAGAGTCACTTTTGCATTATATAAGACAAAACCGCCTAATAAGCCGTAACCAGCAGAATTTGCTTTTCCAGAAGAAACTTGTGCTAAAACATTATCGCCATCTCCTGATTCATTAAATGCTTGCGCGCCCAGCAAAGGACTGAAAGCAGGATTGACCGGAATAACCAATTGGTTTTCATCATAAATTAATTTTCCATAGTCTAAAAATTGATAAAACCACAATTGTGAATTTAAATTTCTCCAATGGTAACTGCCACCAACAGCCCAAGCTCCTTGATTGGTTTGATCGTCTAGTTTGGCGATGGGTGTACCTAAATTTTCAGGGTTGTATAAATTGGTTTTAGAAAAATCGTCTGCTACTCTGCTTTTGAATTCAAATACTCTTAAGCCGGTAAAAATTAAATCTGGCAATGGCGCCCAGGTAGCATAAACAGCTCGATAGCTAGCGGGGATGATCCGAGAATCGCCTGGCGCTATCCAGGGTGTAGTGATGATTTGATCCCCAGCTCGAATAAAAAAGGGTGCTCTGGTATATTGAATGTAGGCTTGGCCTAAAACTCCGATATCTTTTCCAGGTAAAGTTTGATCTACTTGAACAGGGTTATCGCTATTTAGTCCTAAAGATTGTGCAGTGTAGTATGCTGCACCGATTTGAAAACCTTGTAAAAAAGGAGCTGTAATGAAGCGTAAATTTCCCCCCAAGGAATAGGCGGATTGGTTTAACAAATCCGGATTGGTATAATCCCTAGTGAAATAATAACTTCTGATATCCCCATCAATTTGTGTTTTTTCAAGCCATTCTAAAAACGGATCGTTAGTATCATCTTCAGCTAAGCTAGGGCAAGCAACCCCGAAGGCTACTAAAAATAATGATACAGTTAACAGCTTTTTTAACATTCATTTATCCTTTTTTTGAATTTAATATCGGTGCATGTTAACAAAACAATATGACTAAATAATGACAAAGAAATAAAGTGAAAAAAACTTATCCTGATGAGCGATCGCGAGGATGAGGAAAGCAGTAACAACCATTCAGCCTATTTTTCCAGAGATAAAATCTTGGGTTGATTGATGAATTGGATGTGAAAATATCGCGTTGGTACTGTTATGTTCTATTAATTTTCCAAAATACATGTATCCAGTGTAATTGGAAATTCTTTTAGCTTGATGCATATTATGGGTAACGATGCAAATAGTGTAATCTTTTTTAAGTTCAATCATTAATTCTTCAATGTGAGCAGTAGAAATTGGGTCTAACGCTGAAGTGGGTTCATCCAATAAAATGACATCGGGTTTTACGGCAATGGCTCTGGCAATACATAATCGTTGCTGTTGTCCCCCGGACAAACCCAATCCGCTGCGTTTCAAAATATGTTTAACTTCATGCCATAATGCTGCTTTTTTCAAAGCCCATTCTACATGCTCAGCCATTTGATTTTTGTTGAGTTTTTCATATAAAGATACCCCAAAAGCAACATTATTAAAAATGGACATAGGAAATGGAGTGGGTTTTTGGAAAACCATGCCTACTCGACTGCGTAATAAATTTAAATCTTGATGTGCCGATAAGATATCTTCATTGTCTAAAAAAATTGAACCACGAGCATATTGATTATCATACAGCGCATACATACGATTAAAAGTCCGTAATAAAGTTGATTTGCCACAACCTGAAGGACCAATAATGGCAGTGATGGTGTGTTCTGAAATATCCAGATCAATCGATTTTAAAGCATGATGTTTGCCATAATAAAAATCTAAATCACGAACCTGTATTTTGGGTTTTGGTTTCATAATGTTTAGGTCAAAGGTGGTTTTTGTTTTAAAGCAAATCTTACTACCACATTCAAAGATAATATTGCTATGGTAATGAGTAGTGCTCCGGTCCAAGCTAACTGATGCCAATCTTCATAAGGACTGGTGGCATATTGAAACATCACCAAGGGAAGATTCGCCATAGGCCGATTCATATCGGTACTCCAAAATTGGTTATTTAGCGCTGTAAATAATAGTGGAGCTGTTTCACCGCTGATCCTTGCCAATGCCAATAAGACTCCGGTAGCAACACCGGTACGTGAAATCCGCAGCACAATATAGAAAATGACTTTCCAGCTGGGAGCGCCCAACGCGAATGCAGATTCTCTTAGCCAATTGGGCACTAATATGAACATATCTTCAGTGGTTCGCGCGATGATCGGAATAACTAGTAATGATAATGCTAACGAGCCAGCCCAGCCGGAAAAATGTTGCATTTTGACAACCACAAGTTGGTAGATAAACAAGCCGAGTAAAATTGAAGGCAGGCTCAATAAAATATCATTGATGAATCGAATAATTTTGGCTAGCTTATTATTTTTACCAAATTCAGCGAGGTAGGTTCCCACCATCAAACCAAAAGGCGCACCGATGAGTAAAGCGTAACAAATTATCATTATACTGCCCATTAAAGCGTTTTTTAAACCGCCGGTCATGCCGCTGGGTTGAGTATTGAGTGTAAAAATGGCTAATGATAAACCAGACAAACCATTTTTAATTAAGCCAAATAAAATCCATAATAAACACATTAAGCCAGCAGCCATAGCTGCACAAGCTAGCAGCACGCTCAGCCAATTGATCGCTCTACGTTTAAAATACAGAAGTGACATGCTTATCCTTTGCGTTTTGCGTATTGAATAAAAATTCTTGAGCAACTGAATATCAAAATGGTAATCATAAATAAAATTACTCCTAATTCATTTAATGAAGAAATATAAATTTTTCCAGTGGCTTCACTGTATTCATTGGCCAAAGTTGAAGAAATAGTGGTCGCCGGCATGAATAATGAAGTGAAAATTTGATGTGAATTACCGATCACAAAGGCTACTGCCATGGTTTCGCCGATGGCTCGTCCTAAACCTAAAATAATTCCACCAATTAAACTGTTACGGCAATATGGTAAGATTATGTTTTTAAAAACTTCCCAGCGGGTAGCGCCTAATCCGTATGCTGATTCTTTTAATAAATCTGGGACAATCTCGAAAGCGTCCCGCATAACTGAACTGATAAAAGGCACGACCATGATGCTTAATACCAAGCTGGCAGCTAATATGCCCATTCCTAATGGAGCGCCTTGGAACAGCAAACCAACTAAGTAGAGTGAACTTAAGTGCAGACTTAACCAAGGTTGAATGTGGTCTGATAAAAGAGGCGCCAGCACAAATAATCCCCACATGCCATAGATAATGCTGGGTATGCCGGCTAAAAGTTCAATGATAATACGTAAAGTTGGTCTTAAAAAAATCGGGCAAATTTCAGTAAGAAAAAAACTAATACCTAAACTAATCGGTACACTGATCAACATCGCCATCAATGCGGTCACCATGGTTCCGGAAATCGCTGATAAGGCTCCAAAATTTTCAGTAATAGGGTTCCATTCGGAATTAACTAAAAAATGCAGGCCAAATTTTTTAAAACTGGGCACACTGCTGTGAGCAAACACAATTACCATGCCGATGGTAATAATTAGCATAAGGCTGGCGACACCCCAGGTACAGCCTCGAAAAATCACATCAATGTGATGTTGCCATTGAGTTGTTTTGATCCCGGACCCTGGTCGGGTCAGAGTCTGGGAATCAAGGGCTCGATGCGGCGTTTTTAGCGGGGATTCCATGAGTTTTATTTAACTTCTGTAAATTTAAATTGTTGATTCCAATTTTTTTGGATTAATTTAACTACTGAGTCAGGAAGTGCAACATAATCTAACTGAATTGCAGACGCTTGCCCTTGAGTTAAAGCCCAATTAAAAAACTTGAGCACGGATGTTGTTGGTTGAGCATTATCTGTTGGATAATTCAACAGAATAAAAGTAGCTCCAACAATAGGCCAGCTATCAGTTCCCGGCTGGTTGGTCAAAATTTCTGCGAAATGATTAGCAGCATTCCAATGAGCATATTTTGCCGCGGCTTGAAAAGATGCGAGCGAGGGTGCAACAACATGACCACTCTGATTTTTCAGCAGAACATAATCGAGATGATTTTGCTTGGCATAGGCATATTCAACATAGCCGATGCTACCTTTGATGTGTTGCACATAGGCGGCAACCCCTTCATTACCTTTACCGCCGACCCCTGCCGGCCAAGAGACTGCGGTTTCTGATCCTACTTGGGTTTTCCAATCTGAGCTGACTTCATTTAAGTAATGAGTAAACAAGAAAGTGGTGCCTGAACCGTCCGATCGATGAATAACAGTGACTGGCAACTTCGGCAAAGTAACATCAGGATTTAGTTCGGCAATTTGTGGATCATTCCATTGGGTAATTTCTCCTAAAAAGAGTTTAGCCAAAACTACGCCCGATAAAATAATCGGTTTTTGGTGATCGGGGAGATTAACTACGGTCACCACTCCGCCGACTACCGTTGGAAATTGAGTTAAGTGATTTTGTTGCAATTGGTCATTGGACAAGGGTTTATCTGAGGCGCCAAAATTAACAGTTTTGGCTTTAATTTGCTGAATTCCTCCACCTGACCCAATAGGTTGGTAATTAATGTTTACGCTTTGGTTTTGTTGGTATAGTTCTGCCCATTTAACATACAGTGGGTACGGAAAAGTTGCTCCTGCGCCAGTAATTTGTGTGGAATCCGCTAAAGCAGCGCTCGAAATGGTTAATAAACATGCTGTGGCAAATTGTTTTAACATAGCAATCTCCGAAGTAATTTGCTACGCATGTTACAACATAATTATGACAAAATGATGACAAAGAGCTATCTTAGATTTCGACGATTGCTATAGATGTTTCTCATAAAATAAGTTACAGTTTTGAAAATGGATTTAGCTATCAAGCCTTCAAAAAATAAATTTGGAATAATTAACAGGAGTTATAACATGCAATCACGCAAAATTTTGCTTATTCTTTATCTGATGCTATTTGCGCATATAGTTTCAGCAGGTCTGATCATGCCGGTTTCTGCTCATATGTTAGGGATTAGTAAATCAGGTTCAATATTGATGAGTCAATTAGCAGAATCTCAGGATACTACTTTAGAATTCTGGTTCATTATCATATTTTTTCCCTATCTTCTAGCTACTCTTTTTTTTACCTTAGATTGCAAAAAACCACGTAGAAAAACTATGTTAGTCAATTGTTTTTTTTTCGGTACCATAGGACATGTATTTCTTTTTTTCAGCACACTGGTTAATAATATCTTTTTGACTTTAATAGGATTCACTTTTCTTGCAGTCGGGTCAGCCGGAACCGCCATCATCCAAGCATTCATCACAGACTTTAAAGAACCCTTGCTGAAAAAAACTTATAAGCTAGGCATTGTAGCGGCGGTGTTAACCGCTTTTTATATTCCGGTGGCGCAGCTAAGTGAGGATTTGTTGATAACTTATCCAAATATTTTCAGCTATTCTGCAATCATTACCATTGGGTTTGCTCTGAGTTTATTAAGTACATTATTAGGAGCTTGGTTCCTGCCGAAAGCTGATAAATCAGGGAAAAAAACTGATGGTTTCATCTTTGAGGATATCGTGTCATCTTTATCCAATATTTTATCAAATAAAAATTGTAGATTTCTACTGTCGGTGCTGACTTTATTTCAATTGGGGTGGGGACTGTTTTTTCAAAATAGCTACTATTATATGACTAATTTCCAAAAGTTTTGCCAACTGCACACTTGCCTTTTTATCGCTTATCTTTGTCTGTGGCCAGCCATTATCCTTATTGTTCTTTTTCCTTTATTTTTACGTACTTGCAGCCCGAGAATGTTGATTAGCTTATGTTTACTGCTCAGTGGCATTGGAATTGCAATTAGTCCTTATTTTATCAATGCAAAAATGCAATGGTTGATTGCCTCACTCATTGCTGCAGCTACAGGCATGACCGCGCCTACGATATGGGGATTACTGACAGAATATGTTGATGATCATGTCTATGGCACTCTGATGGGATTAACCGGTATTATTTGGGCAATGACCTGGACGCTTAGTGGAGAATTAGTGAGTTTACTGAATAGTTTTTCCTGGAGGTTGCCTCTAGAAACAGCGGCATCATTGATGGTAGTTGCGGTTTGCAGGATATTGTTAACCATCGCCCCCCTCAAGAAGGTGGGGAGGCGAAAGTTTGACTTTGGCTTTTGGTTTCATCAGCGGAAGGTGTTTTATTTTGTGCAAAAATATTGGCGAAGTTATTCGAAATTCCACTAATCAAGGGAACTGAATATCTATTTTGAAGCACGTAATATCCGCAAGCGGTAGCAGTAACCCCTAACCATCCCAATACTTTGAACAAAGAAACTGTGCTTTGATATTCATCGTTATCTACTTGATGTAATACTAAAAGAGATAATGATTCAACTAGCAAAGCACCACCAAACCACCTGGACAAATTGACATTTTCCTTCTTCAGTATATTTAATTGCCCTTCTAAATTGTTTTGTCTTGCTTTTACTTCCTCGATAATGATTCCATTTTCATATTTGTGTTCTTTGGTCAGATTTTGTTCCGATGGTAACCGCTGTTTTATACCTAACAACAACCTTTTAAATCGATGATCGTCTTCTTCTGCTTGCGATTGGATGATTGCAGGTTTGAAACGAAGCTTGGTTAAATTTGATGTTTCCAAATTGGTAGCAGAAAAACAATCATCAAGGTTTTTTTGAAGACTATTGAAATGATTAATCGTGTCATTAGCAGCAGGATCATTCAATGATTTCACGTTTTGCTTTATTTCAAATAATTTTTGACTAATTAAATCAAATTTATTGGTCATTTTTTCTAATAAAAATTGTAGGATAGTAAAAAAATCTCTATAATTTTCGCCACATATGAAATTGACTTGACCACGATTAATAATCGTTCTTTGAGCAGAATTACATATTATTCTGAATGTACTTGCAAAATAGGTTAGTTCTAATAAATTAGTTACCAGATTATAAGCATTTTTTAGTTCGTTAGCTGTCATACATTGAGAATCAGCAGTTAGCCCACTTTCTGGACGTTTAGGGGTAATTTTGATCCCTAAATAATAGGGTCTAAAATCATTTCTGCTTAAAAAATTCCACATTCTAGTTGTTCTCGAATATAAAACATCAAGATATTTTTCATAATCTGCTTCAACTTCTGAAGCCATAATTTCATCCATAGAAGGAATATATTTTTCGTCGACAGATTGTCCTAAACAACACTTCTCAGCCATTGAAAGATATGAAGCTATTTTTTTGATTGCTTTCAAAGGAAAGAACCCTGTATCTGGCAAACTAATCGGTTTCTCTCTGCTTAAAATACGGGGAATTACTATTCCATTTTGCAAACCTTCAATATTGATCTTATCAGCTTGAATCACTCTTTTATGAGGATACACTAATTTAACTGACAAATTTAAGGCAATTTTTGCTAAATCAAAACTCCCTGAACATAAATTTCTCAAAGTATCTTGAATAGATTGATTAGCTGCTATTCTTTTCAATTCATTCAATGCCTGCTCCAACTTCTCTATAGCCAATCGACAGGCAGGATACCGTTGATTGCCTCTTTTAACGGCCTGATATTTATTGAGAAAGGCCATTATCATTTTTATATATCGATCAGTTTGATCACACTTAGCTTGCCCATTTGATCTAACAAACTGTAAAAGATAGCTGACCAAATACATGACATAAATATTGGCCGGCGTGCTGGTATGAGTATAAGTGTTGTATTTTTTTAAAGCTTTATTCAGATAATAAGTAATGGCTTGATGAGCGTCATCCATTAAACTCCGGAATCGATCATATTCGTCACTTTTGTGACTCAGTTCTAATTTTGAAAGCTCATCTGGAATTTTAATTTCCACCATACTTTTGCTTTTATCAAAATCAAAAATATTAGCATGTTCAAATCCGGTTTCTCTGGCTGATTTTATCCACATGTCATGAAGCCTGATAAAATTTTCCTTGGTCCAATAATCTAATTTCTGTTCAGCTTTTGTCAAAATCATCTTACCCACCATTTGCATGGTATCTGAATTAACTGAAAGTTTTGGAAAATGCATAAATACCTCCGGACAGTTGAGTTAATAAAGTAATGGAGACATTATAGAAAATGATTGTTTCAATAATATTTCGAGTTTGTAACAAATTGTTACAATTTGGGTTAATGATTTACTTCAACAGGAACACTGAGCATGTAGCCGCCACCTCTGACAGTTTTGATTAGCGTGGGTTGTTTAGGATCACACTCAATTTTTTGTCTTAATCGGCTGATTTGAACGTCAATACAACGGTCAAAAGGGATTCCTGGACGATTTTTTGCTAGATCGAGTAATCGATCGCGATTTAAAACTCGAAGCGGGTGGGTTACAAATACTAATAATAATTCGTACTCTCCGGTACTCAAATTCACTTCGGTATTATCACAGGAAAATAATCGCCTACTGGTTTTATCTAAAGTCCATTTTGAGAAAGTATATTTGACTATCTCTAAAGATTTTATTTCACGATCTGAATCCTTGGCGCGACGTAATATGGCTTTAATTCGCGCTAATAACTCGCGAGGATTAAATGGTTTAGTAATATAATCATCAGCTCCCAATTCTAGACCAACAATTTGATCTGTTGCTTCTCTCACTGCAGATAACATGATGATAGGGATTTGACAGATTTTTCTAATTTTTTGACATAAAGTGAAACCATCATCGCCTGGCATTATAATGTCTAAAATAATAAGATCAGGGTCTTCACTATTTATTTTTTGTAGCATCTCCTTGCCATTACGAACCGGAATCGGGTTAAAACCATTTTGACTCAAAAATTGGCTTAGCAAATTCCTGATTTCGAAATCATCATCCACTATCATTATCCGAATTTGCTTATTGAAAGACATGGTCACTCTCCTACCAGAACGGGATATGAAGATATCAAGGGCAAAATAACGGTGACTTGTAAGCCTTGCTTTGGTAAGTTCTTTAAAGTTAAAGTTCCTCGATGAGCACGAATAATTTGATCTGTTATTGTTAAGCCTAAGCCATTTCCAAAATAGTTTTTATTGTTGGTTTGATTGGCACGATAATAGGGTGAAAGAACTTTCTTCAATTCTTCAGGTGGGATACCAGGGCCATTATCTTCTATAATTATTTTTAAAGATGTGTGCATTACGCGTAAATGAACTTTGGCCAGCCCCCCATATTTAATAGCATTTTCAATCAAATTGATAAAAACTCTTTTAACGGCTATAGATTTACCAAAAAATGGTATCGATTTCATATGACCATCCATTTCAACTTGATGACCTCGATCGATAAAATAATGACAAACAGATAAGAGCAATGCGTAGATATCAAATTTAACTTTCTGTTCTTGGGTCGTATCATTTTGAGCAAAACTAATGATTTCGTTAATCATAGTATCCATTTCATCTAAATCCGCAATAATTTTTTCTGCTTGGAGGTTATCGTCTAAGAATTGGGCACGTAATTTCAATCGAGTAATCGGTGTGCGAAGATCGTGAGAAATAGCCGCCAGGGTTTGAGTTCTACTATTAATCAAATCCTGAATGCGAATTTGCATTTTATGCAAAGCATCGGTGGTTTCCCTCACCATTATCGGACCATTTTTCTGCAATGGTTCGACATGCAATTCTTCACCAAAACGATCCGCTGAGATCTTTATTTTTTTAAGCGGATTGATAAATTGTGCCGTTGACCAAAAATAAAAAATAAATTGACCCATCATACCCATTTCAAAAAGAACAATCAGGATTGGAAACTTCACTAATGTAGTGATTGGCTGCTCCGAATAGGATAGCCATTTTCCATCCGGTAAAGGGTAATAAAAGTAATTTATTTCGGGGTTATTACTGGTTTTTAATGGATGGTTCCCGATGTGAAACTTTAATCGATTATTTCCCAGCTTAAGACCGGAATGATCGAGTTCTCTTAAAATAATTTTCAAATCCTCCTCTTTAGTATACATACTAGCTCGAACTACCAACCTTTCCATAGCCTTAATGGCTCCTTGGTTACTATTTAGGATATTTTGGTGATGCTTAATATATGCACCCAAAATAATTAGGTGCATGCAGACCGTCGATATTAAGATAACCCATAACCGTTGATTTATTTTTTTATAAGCTTCTGAATTGTTCAACCTATTTCCATTTAATATTGCATCCCATACTGGGAAATTGTTGCATGCTAATAGGTTTGGTTTCTAATAAAGCATTTAAAGCTTGAGTTAGGTCTTCACCGGTGACTGGAATAGCCGAGCCAGGCCGTGAACTGTCAAACCGGCCTCGGTATACCAATATGAGTTGGCCATTAAAGAGATAAAAATCCGGTGTACAGGCTGCGTCGTAAGCTTTGGCGACATTTTGGTCTTGATCATAAAGGTATGGAAAAGGATAATGCAGTTCTTTAGCGACTTGCTGCATTTTCTCGGGAGCATCATCTGGATAATTGACAATATCATTAGAACTGATCGCGATAAAACGGACTCCTTTAGGTATGTAAGTGTTGGCGACTTGCACAAGCTGTTTTTGAACATGAATAACAAATGGGCAATGATTGCAAATAAACATAATTACAGTGGCCAGAGGAGATTTAAGCTCCGACAAAGACAAGCTCTTTCCTGAAATGGTATCAGTTAATGTGAAATCAGGCGCCCGGGTGCCTAAAGGCAGCATACTGGAAGCTGTTAAAGACATGGTTTCTCCTTTATTATTACACTGTTACAATCGAATATTATATCAATTTAACCCGGTTTTCACGATCCCTCTTCTAGTAATTCCTACCCCGATAAGGGATCGCAAGGGTAGAGCGCCTAATGAAATCGTGTATAATATAATACTCCCTAATTTTTAGACCACTGAGAGAGATATAAAAATTTGTTAAACT
>JAFEDN010000180.1 GCA_018241585.1 Pseudomonadota bacterium
GATAGGTTTTTCTACGAAAAATATTTATATTGAAAAATAAATCTTTGAATATTTCGTGAGTTTATAGGTAATTTTTGCTTCAGCGGGAACTGCTGAAGGTTAACACAGATGATCTGGAGAAAATCTAACTAAAACAGCTCAGTAAGCGTTAATGAAAATTTAGCAGCAGAATTACTTAGAAGCCAGACAATTTGGACGAACCAGGATCATCAAAATTGTTTTAGCGTTTGTGGCAAGCGATTTCAGATTCAGTCAGAACCAAAAAATTCAGAGAAATTTTAAGGAAATGAATCAATCAACTTTTAAGGAGAGAATAAAATGAAACAAGGACAATTCCCAGAAGTCATACAACTGAGAGATTTAAATGGCCAAAATGGTTTTAAATTGGATGGAGAAAATAAGGGCGACTATAGTGGCACTTCCGTCAGCACAGCAGGGGATATCAATGGCGATGGAATAGCAGATCTGCTAATTGGAGCATATTACTACAATAATAGTACCGGCCGCAGCTATGTGGTATTTGGCAGTTCTGACGTAGGGAGTGGTGGAACCATAGCTCTGTCAAACTTGACCGGCGCCAATGGCTTTAAATTGGATGGAGAAAATAATAAAGATTGGAGCGGCTACTTTGTTAATGAGGCGGGAGACGTCAATGGTGATGGGATAGCGGATCTGCTGATTGGGGCGTGGGGCTATCCCAGCGATGGTCACAAAGGCCGCAGCTATGTGGTGTTCGGCAGCGCTGGCGTAGGGAGTGGTGGAACCCTAGCCCTGTCAAGCCTGACCGGTGCTAATGGCTTTAAATTGGATGGGGAAAATAATGGCGACTATAGTGGCACTTCCGTCAGCTCAGCAGGAGACGTTAATGGCGATGGAATAGCCGACTTGCTGATTGGAGCGCCTAATTATCCTGGCGGAAGTCTTAAAGGTTGCAGCTATGTGGTGTTCGGCGGCATCGGTGTGGGGAGCAATGGGACATTCCCTCTGTCAAGCCTGACTGGCGCCAATGGCTTTAAAATAAACGGGGAAAATAGTCAGGATTATAGTGGCTATTACCTCAGCACAGCAGGGGATATCAATAATGACGGGATAGCGGACCTACTAATTGATGCCTATCGTTATCCCGGTGGAAATGCTAAAGGTCGCAGCTATGTGGTATTTGGCGGTGCTGGCGTGGGCAGCAGTGGAGCCATAGCCTTGTCAAGCTTGTCCGGGGCCAATGGCTTTGTGTTGGATGGGGAGAATAATAATGATCGTAGCGGTTATTCCGCCAGCGAAGCAGGAGACGTCAACGGCGATGGAATAGTAGACCTGCTAATTGGGGCGCCTTATTATCCGAGCAATAATGGTACCGGCCGCAGTTATGTGGTGTTCGGCGGCGCTGGCGTGGGAAGTAGTGGGGTCATAGCTTTATCAAGCTTGACCGGTGCTAATGGCTTTAAATTAGAGGGGGAAAATAATCTGGATCATAGCGGCTATTCCGTCAGCGCAGCAGGAGACATCAATGGCGATGGGATAGCAGATCTGCTGATTGGAGCGCCGGCTTATCCCAGCGGTAATAATAAAGGCCGTAGCTATGTCGTGTTTGGTGGTGCTCATATAGGGAACAATGGCACACTGGCCTTGTCGAGTTTGACTGGCGCCAATGGCTTTAAATTAGATGGGGAAAATGATAAAGATTGTAGTGGCTGGTCGGTCAGTGGGGTAGGAGACCTTAATGGCGATGGGATTGCGGATCTGCTCATTAGTGCCCCTTCTTATCCCAGCAATAATGGTACCGGCCGCAGCTATGTGGTGTTTGGCGATGCGCCACCAGTACTATTGCAAAATCAGCTACAACTTTTTCGTAACCAAACTGTTCTTTTCAATACTTCATTCCTTTCCGCCTATGATCGCAATCATCCGAATCAAACTCTGGTATTTTTCCCGACCAACATCTCTCATGGCCGTTTTGAGATTATTGATCAACCTGGAATCTCTTTAAGCAATTTTACCCAACTGCAATTGGAAAACAGCACGATTCAATTTTTGCATGACGGTAGTGCCTTTGCACCGAGTTACAATATCACCGTACGCAGCAACGGCATTGCCTGGACCGGCCCCATTGCGGCTAATATTACCTTTACCACTGCAACTCCGAGCATTCCGCCGATTATTTTACAGAATAATCAATTGACGCTCAGTAATGGTCAGAGTGTGGTGTTATCCGGCAGTAACCTTCAAGCTACAGAGTCGGGCTTTAATGGCAGCCAATTGCTTTTTGTCATCAGCGATGTGCACAACGGTTATTTTTCTACTACGTCAGTAGGTAGCGTTAAGAAAAATTTAACGGCCTTTACTCAAAGTCGGATTGAAAGTGGCGAAATTGAATTCGTGCATGCCGGCAATCAACAGGCGCCCGGTTATTCGGTATTGGTGACTGATGGCAGACAATCCACGTTGCCCAGTCCGGCAAAGATCATGTTTGCTGATGCGCCAATTATCACTCAGAATGTATTGAACATTTCACGAGGCGAAACCATTACCTTAACTCCGGCTTTCCTAAACGTGACTGTAACCGATGGTAGTACACCCGATCAAGTCGTGTTGACCGTCAGCAACCTACAACATGCCGTGATTACTTCAAACGTAACGAACATGTCAGTGAACAATTTCACTTTAGCGCAATTGCAAGTAAGCCAGATTGAACTCACGCAAGATGGCAGTCTGATCACACCCAGTTATACAATCACAGCAAGAGGTATGGCCTCACAAAGTAGTGGGCAGAGTAGTGCCTTAGTATACTTTTCAAATCAAGGCGTGTATGCGCCACAATTGGTAAATAATTATTTAACCGTTATCCAGGGCCAAGCCACCCGTTTATCAAATCAGTACTTATCTGCTCAGAATCCTCTGAATGACCAAGCGCTAGATAACCAGACAATGTTTTACATCAGCAACATCGAATACGGTCATTTTAGTTTAACGACCCAACCGCGAACTTGGATTACCTCATTTAGTCAACAACAGCTATTAGAAAATCAAGTGCAATTTGTGCAAGATGGCAGCATAGCGACGCCCGGTTATCAAGCGGCGGTGTTGGCATTTGGGTTGCAGAGTGCCAGTTTACCCGCCAGTATTTTCTTTACGCCGGTTGAATCGCCACCATCTCCACCTCTAACTGGAAGTGACAGCGGTTATACAACGATTCAGAAAGCGATTATTAGTGCCGTGGTATCTGGAACGATTGGCATTTTGTTTGCGGTGGTGCAAGCTTGTTTAAAACGAGCGGCGAATAGGAAACTGCTGCAGGCTTTGGGAGATAGTAAGGAACCATACGAACTCACGGTGGTGAATCCTGTTGCCAAAGAGATAGCCCGGCAAATTAAAATTACCGGTTTTATGAATCACACCACGAACACCCGGATGGTGCATTTCAAGAGTGCTGTGCGCACAATCTTGTTTGAATTGACCAAACAGGGCGTTGCTCTGAATTTTGATGAAATGGACCCTTCGATTCGTGATGGAATTATCAATGAAATTGCACGTCAAACCCGCAAAGTGGTATTGGGTGATAAAGAGTGCTGCAGGGGATGTTTATCCTTTTTCAAAGCGCAAGCAACGCCTAAAGTAATTGAAGATGCGGCATCGGTGATTGCTGAGAAGGTAGCACAGAGCTTAAAGAACAAAATCGCATCAAAGCAGATCGGACTGGAGCTACCTAAACTATCGAACTCACAGGATACCCTGTTAGCTCGTAGTAATACTAGCACTTCCCCTGTTTCGTTGCCGTTGACGACAGCAACTGAGATTCGGAACGAAGAGGGTGGTGCAGTTCAGTTGGGGTAAAAAGAGGAGGGGGTCAAATCTTGAATTGTGAACAGTAAATTCTCTCACGGCTAATTTTACTGTTCACAATTCAAGATTTGACCCTGCTGACT
>JAFEDN010000181.1 GCA_018241585.1 Pseudomonadota bacterium
TGATCTTTGCGGCGACCACGGCGACTTATTTTGTAGCCAAAGCCAGCGGTGTATTACCAAGCTGGTTTTGGGGCAGTAAACCCCCAGAAGAGGGCGGGTTAGTGGATACAGCTTTTTCCTCACAGGAAATTTTCTCCTCACTTATTCAAGAAATGCAGCCCAAAGTGAGGGTTTTTTCAGAAGGGGAGGATGGAGCAGACATGTCTATCTCCCCCATTGCGGAATCATTTTTGACCGATTTTCAGGAAGCAGAATTACCTTTGCTACCGGTCATAGAAGCTTTGGATACAGATAAAGCGGTGGATAGCCCAGGGGTCAAAGAAGCAGAATCGATATCAGAAGAGGATAGCATCGTTGTCGATACTGCTTTTAGTAAATCTCATCAACGACGTTTATTACAGCAAACTTCGACTGTAACGGTTTCTAATCTTATCCCCGACCAATTTATTGAAGTGAGCCAACTGTATGAGTACTCAATGAATGAAGTGTTTAGTGGGGAATATACTTTATTGGGAGTAACGCAAGCAGATGGCACATCTTTCCCTAGTTGGTTGAACTATAATGCTATTATCGAGGGTCATTACACCAACGGCTTTCAAACTACATACCCTGTACTTATCTCAGGAGACCTAGCATTTACAACAGAGCAATCCTCCAGCACATCGTGGAGGTTAGTAATACTCAATATTAGCATCCCGAGTACGATACAGCTAATAGGTAGCTACCCCCTTGAAAGTTTTGGTTATAATTATGGACTTCAGCTTTTAAATAGCACATTGTTTGTAGCCACTTACTTCACGGGCCTGCTAATCTTAGATGTGAGTACTCCGAGTATCCCCCGCTTTTTAGGGAATTGTTCCCAGCAAGTTGGCGCACGTAGAATATTAGTTTCAGGAAATACAGTGTTTATAGCTGGTGCAATCATTGATGTAAGTATCCCCGATAGGTGTCAAATATTGAGTGTATACGATTCCGGAGTTGGCAGTGACTTTGCGATTTTAAATAGCACGCTGTTTATAGCTTCTGGGGAGTTTGGTTTCCACATTCTGGATATAAGTAACCTGAGCGCCCCTCGTCCTTTAGCGACATATTCCACCACTGCCTGGCGTATTGTAGCCTCAGAAGATATGCTATTTGTAGCAGCTGGTACGGCAGGTTTAAAAATCTTTAATGTGAGTACCCCAAGTGCTCCCAGATTAGTGGGCGTCTGTGATACACCAGGTAATTCTCTTGATTTGGCAATCTGGGGCAGTAAAGTGTTTATAGCTGATCAGAATGCAGGGCTGCAGGTTATAGATGTCAGTGCTCCTGGTTTTCCCCGCTTAGTGAGTAGCTATGCCTCATTTGATGTTGTGGATGTAACCATCTCACAGAATAGAGTATTTGCTTCTGTTCAGACAGGGGGTTTTCAGATTTTGGATGTTAGTCAGGGAAAACTCTCTGCTACTCCTCCCCCTAGCAGTTTGGGACAAAAGGTAACACTGACAGTTTATGCTGCTAATGCTACACATATTTTAGCTAATACCAATTTTACTTTAACAGTGGATCAATTACCTTATGTTCTGGAGACATCTTTTTCTGATCAAACGGTATTTCCTGATCACCATTTAGTTTTACGGGTAAGTAATAGTTTATTTATTAATCCAAGCCATTCTTATCTCCGCTTATCTCTGCGATCACAGAGTTCAAGTTTGGAATGGTTAACTTTGTCCCTTCTTCCCTCTGCGTTACTGAGTAGTTACGATCTGCCCATCATTGGCTTTATTACAGACCTTGTGGTTTTGAATAATATTGCTTTTATGGCGCATTCTTATAATTCTGAAGGGGGATTTAGTATCGTCGATACCAGCAATCCAATTACGCCACGTTTATTGAGTAACTATGAAGTTGTCAGTACTTTCTCTTCTACTTATAGGGTAGCTGTTTCTGATGACACATTATATCTGGCGGCAGGATCTGATGGTATTAAATTTTTTGATATTAGTGTCTTGAATACCCCTAAATTCTTGAATGTAATAAGTCCTGGTTTCCTCTCCTCTGTTTCTAGTGTTACCGTTTTAAATAGTACTCTATTTGCATTTGGAGATGAAGGCATAGTAGCTTACGATGTGAGTAATCTGAATTCCTGGCGTCTAGGGCCCTTTTTTGTGGTGACCAGCAGTGGCCAGCCTACTCATATTGGTATCAGCGGCCTCCCTGTTTTTACTGGTAACAAAATATTTATAACCTATAATCTTCTTTTTGGACAATTGTATACTTCAGGGTTGCTGATTCTGGACAGTTCACTCGTTTTAATAGGAAATTATAGCTATAATTCTTTGGGAGTTTTTCAAGCTGTAGTAGGTGTCGTTGTCATGGATAATACGGCATATTTGTCGTTTTCACTATCACAAACCTCAACCATACAAATCCTGGATGTGAGTAAACCAGATACACCCCATTTACTTGGTAATTTTAGTTCTTCTTCTTGGAGTGGCGGAGCTACCTTTTTTCTTTCAGGTAACACATTATTTATAGTTACTGAAAATCTGGTTTCTCCTAATTTTGTAAATTCAATTCAGATCTGGGATGTAAAGGAACCACGTTCACCACGCTTGCTGAGTAATGCTAATTTTCCTTATACCCCTACCCTTGGTTGCCTTGCTGTTTCAGACAGTACACTATTTTATACAATTGGTTCACAACTACAAATCCTGGATGCCAGTCGTTGGCAGTTGACAGCTACCCCTAATATAAGCGATGTAGGCAATTACGCGGTGCAGCTGCTTGCCATTGATGTTTTAGGAGGATCTGCTTCAGTAAATTTTACCTTACATGTACAAGGCCCGCCGCAAATCAATGGTATGCTTTTTCAGCAATATGCCAAAATAGGCCAAGCTTTTAATTATTTTGTTCCTCAGAAATTAATTACTGATCCCAATTTCGATACCATCAGTTTTTCAGCAAGAGTTGAGGGAAGCGCCTCTTTACCCTCATGGCTTAATTTTAATGGTATTTCCGCTATTTTTGCCGGGGTTCCGCAAGAGGAGAACGCTGGTAATTTCACCGTGATCTTATCCGCCACTGATAATATTGCCGGTGTGCTCGATACTCAGTTTGGATTATTAGTGGATCATTTGCCAGTAGTGACTCAAAGCATACCTGCTCAAGTAGCCGGAATTGGTCTATTTTACAATTATACGGTGCCTGACAATTTGTTTTATGAACCGGATGGTTATCCAATGTCGTATTCGGCACAGCAAAGTAATCGCTTGCCATTGCCATCCTGGCTGACTTTTAATAGCACTACTCGCCAATTCAAAGGACAACCCAACAGCACATATAGAGGTACTTACTCCATAGCGGTGATTGCTAGAGATGATTACCAGGGGCAGACCAAAACTGATTTTGCATTAGTAGTCGAAAATTTCCCCACAGTGAATCAATGGCTAACAGCGCCGGTAGCTGGGGTAGGTATCCCTTTTAGCTGGGAAATTTCATCGAATACGTTTGTGGACTTAGATAACGATCTGTTGACCTATGCTGTGCGCCAGCAGGATGGTTCTTTATTACCGAGCTGGCTATCATTTAATTCACGAACATTAGTTTTTTCCGGTGTGCCGCAATCGACTGACGTGCGGATATTACCTTTGCAACTCAGTGCTCAAGATCCTAGTGGCGGTCAAGCGCAACAAAATTTTAATTTAACGGTAGCTTATTTCCCGGAAGTGAAGGGCATCATTCCAACGCAGTTGGCGGATGTAGATGAGTTTTATCAGTATACGGTTGCGGCAAATACCTTTGGTCAAGCAGATAATACTGTTTTGTTATACTCCGCACAGCAAAGCAGTGGATTAGATTTGCCGAGCTGGTTACACTTTAATAAGACGACTCGTCA
>JAFEDN010000182.1 GCA_018241585.1 Pseudomonadota bacterium
GATTGACGCAGACGAAAAAGAAATTAAGCGGCTCGCTTCATTGAAGGAAAAACCCAAGCAATGGATTTATCATTCGCGGGTAAAAAAGGTTCATTAACAATCACTTTATTTTTATGGAGGCAGTATGACTGGCAGATCTCGATGAGCCACCTGTATTTATACCATCTAATTCTAATCAATGCAGTTTCGAAATCAAGTGTACTTAAATTAGTAAGCAACATCCATTCGATAAGATCTTCACCGGCTTTCGGATTGATCTCTTGAACATAGATCGCATACACCTGAATGGCGCGAGGAGCATTGAGCATTCGATGTCTACTTTCTTACGGCGCTTGTATTGTAAAATCACCTATTTTAACGCTTAATTCTACTTCGCGCCATTGATTCACATGCTTATTGATGCATTTGATTAATGGCTCTATCTTGACGAACACGTATCAGGAAATGACTCTCTTTCTTATCGATTTCAAGCATGAGTTCGTACATATCACCTTCCCTGTCTGTGATAGTCACCATCCTCTGCAGATTGGAAAATCCTTTCACCGAATCGTGAAAAGATTCTAGCCACCGATAGCTTTCTTTCTCTTGAATCGGTGTGGCGTGACGATTTCTTTTTCTCAATCTCCCTAATCCCTGAGTTTGATAATGGGTATCATAATCCAGAGAAGTAGTATCTTGTATGATGAGTACGGTTTCTGTTTCTTCTAGTCTTTGAAAGCTCTTTTGCCGGTGAGTTTCCAATATTTTTCTAGCATCGACTTTAGGGTTTTTAAAAAATCGATAACAGGCTTTTGCACCCGACCAACCTTCACAAGCTGACGGTATGGCGCTTTCTGGATTCAGGAAAAATTGGGTCGCTACGATTTTTAACCTGTTGTTTAATCGCTTATCGCCTAGACAGATATCGTCAAATTCTTTAGAAATCCATTCATGATGAGCCATTAGAAAGATCCTCCTGGTGGTTGAAACAGACCTTATTATCTTATTAATTTTTTAAAAAACAAATTTAAACAACCGATTAAAATAACTAATAAAAAGAATTCTGCTAAATATTATTCAAAAAATTGCTTATTTTTATAACGCTTACGTCACTGAGTAAACCCTTAAAAGTACCCCATATGTGGGTACTTTTAAGTAATTATACAGAGATAGAAATGAGTCTGATTCCACAGGAACCATCTGGTCAACTAGAATCGCCGATTAGAGCGCGAGCACAAGTGGGTTGTTGGCCTGATTTATCAACATACATTAAACGGAAAATTCAAACTAAAACTCCAGAAGGATTTAATTTATTTGTCGCCACTGTATATGGCGAGGCAGGCGGAGTTCATAATAGCCGTGAAACAGCTTGGCGCGCGATAGGTTCTGTTATTATAAGATGCCTATCTCAATCCTAATAAAATTAATTGGGATCATGTAAATTTTAATAGTCAGCATATTAGAAGGCATCAGCAGTTTTTAAAAGCTTGGGCTACATTGCATCATAATCAGAAAATAAATAATCACAATGCCATGACTACACCGGAACGCACCTTATTAAGAAAAATGCAATCAGCTTTGCTAGATGTTTATAATGGTCATCCCATTACCAACGCTAATTATTATTATAGTCCACGAGCTATGTATGGAAAACAGCCCGGTTTTTTAGCTCCTTTAGAAAATCCAGAACAATATAAAATATCTATTCCAGGCATTCATGAAAATGATTTTAAATTCTATTATATTCCTTCTCATGTAGAAAGAACGGCGAGGAAAAAATGATGCGATTATTTTTTCCTTTGATCTTTCTATTTATTTTTACCTCAATTCATGCTGCTGTAGTGAATAATATCATGCTGATTGATGGCCAAGATCCAGATTATAAATTGTTATTGATAATCAATAATCAGAATGCAGGTTATGTTTATGCTGAAAATTATCAGCATCAAAAAATTCTTATATATAAATCTCCTCATCCTTATCTATCACATAGCGTATTCAGCTCGGCACAATTAGACAATACAGATGTACTAGAAGTCGGTTTTGAGTGTGAAAAACCTACTTGTACTCGTTATTTCAATCGCTGAACAAATCAATTAAGTGAGATTTATCCAGATATTTTGGATTATGACGCTAAAAGAGATGTCGTGGCTTTCTACGAAAAAAATAAAAATCGGATAGTGATTAGCCGGGCTTTTAAAGCTTGTCATGAGCCACTGACTTATTCTATTAAGCTGGGAGAGGATTCTGATTTTGGTATTAAAACAAAATTTCTATCAACGGGTGACCTTCAATTAGATTATGAGGCTCCTAATGGAAAAGATATCCTTAGAACAATCCACCTTAATTATGATAAATTATTTGGCAATTGCGGTTGAGTCAACTACATTATCCTAAAAATAGGTATCCATGATGTTGGCTCGTTTTGTCTATTATTTTTCTCAATATTCCTTGATAAGGTTAAACTAAGCTCTGAATAGTTTCCGCCCACTTTTCAAATATCAATTTTTTCTCATCATCATCGCTATGAAGATCATATAATGCGGGATTATTCTCGCCTGTAGGATTGAGTATCTTATTGACCACTAAGGGATTCGCACCGAGTGTGATCATTTGGCTAGCCGCTGTCCTTCTGAGATCGTGGGGATTAAATGATTCAATATTTTTAAAACCTGAAGGATTTTTTCTTAGCATACGCCAGATTGCTGCTATGCCAATATGATTATTTCCCATTGGGGAGGGAAATAGCCAACTAGAATGGCCTGTGATACATTTGAGTTCATTCAGCAGGGATAAGCAAAGTTTTGATAGTGGGATACGCTGAGAACGACCATTGATAACTCTCGTCTCAGAGATCGTCCACCACCCAGTTTCTAAATCTATTTCACTCCACTTCGTAGAGATCACTACGCTTTGACGTTGAGCCGTTAGCAGTTGAATTTTAAGCGCCAACTGAGGAAGTCGTGATAAGGATATTTTATCCAGCCCATCCCATCCTGTCTTGATTTCGGCCAAAGACAATATCCTCTCTTGGTGATTTTTTTCAGCTAGAGCCTCAACGGAATTGCAAGGGTCATTTTCAATTATGTTTCTTTCCAGAGCAAAATGAAACAGCCGCTTTAGAATAAATAAAGTTCTATTGGCCAGAGCAGGGGTAGTACAACCAGCAATCATTTTATCCAGCAATAAAATCACGTCACACTGAGTCACTTCTTTGGCTTGAAGCTCTCCCCAATTTGAGGCAATTTTTTTTGTTAAAATACGTTCATGTGCTCGCTGAAACCATTTCAGAGGCTTTGGCCATTGCTCTATATACTTACGGATCAATTCATTAATTGTGAAGCTATAGCGAGTTTCTGGCGGGATAGGATATTGAGTGATGGCGGCAGGGTCTAGGCCATTAACGAGTCTATTTAACGCTTGGCTATGCCGATTTTTAGCTTCAGTAAAGGATGTTTCTGGATAAACACCCAAAGTCATCCATTTTTTCTTACCACCATAGCGGTAAATGAATCCCCAAGACTTTTGACCCGATGGAAAGACCCGAATGACAAAACTTTTGCTATTGACCTCGAATAGATCATAATGACGGGATTGAGGTTTCAATGATTTAATGAGCGCATCGGTAAATTGCATAACTAATCCTTTTTATTAAGGGTTCTGAAGAGCCCTCCTAAAGTTTCTGACTTATGAGTCCGTTTGAGCATTTTATTATATCAATAAATGTTGCTAGAATACATCAGAAGCACTTGAAAACGCTGAAAGATCAGTGGGTCTTCTATTGCATTGGAAAGAGCCTATTTTGCGATCTCTTGTTGCGAGGCCGAGTAAGCGAACCCCATTACTGAAGTTCGCTCCTCAAGGAACCGTGCTTGA
>JAFEDN010000183.1 GCA_018241585.1 Pseudomonadota bacterium
AGGCAGTACTGCCACTTCAATGGCTACTTCTTATGCCTTGAGCAAACTATTCCGTAAAAATGACGGCGGGGGAGGTCCCCCGGGTGATGAAAAGTTGTTCTTTAAATATTCACGAGGTACTTCTAAATCGTTTTCTTTTATGGATAAAACAGCAAAAATTTCTACTGAAATAAAAATTGGTACCGAAATACCATTGCCGGTATCCCTTTTAAGTAAAAAGGGTGAACAACAAACAGATTTTTCTGAAGAAAAATCTAATCGCAAAACTTCAACACATGAATTAGCTAACCGGCTTTCTTTATTTATGGAACATAAAAGAGCTTCAAGACTTCAAAAAGAAACTACTTTGAAGTTAGAAAAATTTATTTCAAGTTTGCAATCTAATTAGGAGAATACCATGAAAAATTCAGTCACTTCTCAAGAAAAAGCTCGTTCATTTTTAGAGGCTGCTAAAGCCAGAAAATTGGCGTTCTCTATGAAAAAAAATAATGTTGTAAATTCGGATGCCAATTCAGAACAAGAGCATCGAGTAGTGCCATTACCAGCTTTAGAAAAAAAAGAGTTGGATGCAGAAATAAAAGCGTTAAAAGAGGAAAAAGAAAAGGCGATCGCTGCGCGCGAAAATGGACTTCTCAAAGAATTTGCCTACGCTTTTAAACATCATTTTATGTGCAGTGTGGCTATCTATTCTGAAGTTGCACGAGGTAAACTTGAATTAAAGGGGCTGGAGTCCTCGGCATTGATCAAAGTGGCTCAAGTAGCTATCCCTACGATGGCGTCACAAAGCAATAATTTTTGGGTGAGTTTGACCAGTACTTTTATACCCATCATTATGGCTGAACTCAAAAGCTATTCAGATCGAGCCTGTTTTGCTAATCTGCTCAAATTTGTTAATTCATTTCGTAACCACACGGATCAAGAAAAATTTTATAGCGCTGTTTCTAACCAAGTAGCGTTGACCTATAGAGTACAAATTTGTCACCTCACCGAGCAAAGCGTCAATGAATTTGCCTTTTTTTTAGTCCATAAAGTAGTGATAAGGGCTATTTCTCAACTTTATAGGGATAAAATCTCAGGATGGGCGCGGTTCTTTTCCAGTAGAGATCCTGATTATCCTTCCCGAGAAGAAGTCGTCTATCGCGGTTTGATTGACTGGAAAGAAAAAGGCGAAACTAAATTGGACACGCAAGCTTTTGTGAAGAAAAAGATTTATGCTGAAAGCTTATTATATAAATGTGGGATTGTGGATGCAAAAGGAGGTGTTTTTAAAGAGCCCCAAGAAGATTACGGTTACCGTTTTCTTTATCCTCAAGAAAAACGATTGTATGATTATAAAATAATTAAAACCATCACTCCCCCAACTTTATCTACTTCTCTCGATGAATTTAAGCAGGCCGAACCCCCTTCTTTTCCTCTGAAAGATGAGAAGTATAGCGTTGATAATAAACTGGGCCATAAAAGTGATACTACCACCCCTTTACTGGCAACTACCTCGATAGATACTGAAAAAGCGCTTTGTGCACCCTGCTTAATTCTTTAATTCGACACCGGGGTCCTAATAGATTTTGGCAGCCCAAAGATATTGCCAAAAAGATGATAATGAACTACATTTAGGACGCCGGTTCAATTGATTTTTCAGGACCAGAAATTTGGGGGTATTTGGGGTATGTTAAAAAAAGCTTAAAAATTATAACCTTTTAAATCAGCAAATTAATGAGAGAATTAAAGTTCCGCCCGCCAACAAACAATATTGGATAAAGTGGACAGTGCCATCAATACAAGACTATCATCAACTCATCGAGTACGCGTCGCCATTGAATCAAAGTATTCCTCTGTTCAACCCGATTCTCCAGGATTTTCCCAACCTCTGCGCCTTATGATGCCAAAATGACTCAGGTGCGTTTATCCACAGAAAATATTCATCATCAAATTCAGTGTGAAGGCGATGCCAGCATTGTTTATCAAAGTTTGACACGTGAACTGAAACAAAAACCGGTTGCCGAAAAAATGGCAGAAGCGGTTGAACATGCTAAAACTGGGTTATGATACCAGGCAGCATGCATACGGGAAAATTCCGACTTTGGTATTAAAACGAAATTTCTATCAACAGGCGATTTACAATTAGATTATGAAGCATCTAATGGAAAAGAAATTCTTAAAATAATTCATCCTAATTACGAAAAATTATTTATGGTTGTAATTAAGTTAATTATATTAACAGGAAATATTACTAAAGAATGAAAGATTAATTTTACCTTTTCTAATCTACACGAGAAGATTTGTTAGACTTTATTCTGTCTCTCCTGGCAACTTATGTTGCGATCCATTTCTTTCTATTCCTGTGATACCCGCCGCTTCAAACATTGCTTTGGTAGCTTTATCCACAGAAGCGCGGACAGGGTCAAGATCTAGCCGGGCATAGATGGCAGTGGATTGAGGAGATATATGGTTCAATGATTTGCCAATGATTGCTAATGAAGCGCCTGTACGAGCTTGCCAGCTACCCAACGTTCGGCGTAAATCATGAATGCGGAAATCAGCTATACCTGCTTGTTTAAGGATACGGCCCCAGCCTTTTTTTGGTTCCGTCAGATGTCCAGTTTTACCAGTGCCAGGAAATACAAAATGATTAATAACCATTGCTTTCCGCTGCTTGAGAAGGAAACAGGCTTCTTCTGTTAAAGTAATCGTTTGTGGAGTTTCATTTTTAGTTCGGGGAATACGCCATTCTCGGGTATTTAAATTAATTTGATCCCAACGCATGGCCAATACATTCGATTTTCGCGCTCCAGTTAACAAGGCGAGAATAATATAATCGCGAATGTTATCGTTGGCTTCTTGCGATAAAGCTTGGAAGAAACGAGGCAATTCATCTGCTTGCAGGAAACGATCTCTGGGCTTTTCTCGAAATTTTTTGATGTCTAATGCCGGATTCTCTTTATCCCATAAATCAAATTCAGTGGCCTTGTTAAATACGGTGCTGCAAAGTGCCAGCATTCGGTTAGCGGCATAATATCCTTTATTGCGGCCAATATCCCGATGTAATTTCTTGATATCGGTTTTAGTAATGGTTGATAGCTTTCTTGATTGCCATGAAATTAAATAACGATTGTAGATGGATTGGTCTTCATCCCAACTTCTTTTATGGATTTTAGCATGTTGTTCTAAATATTCATTAAATAAAGCGCCAAATGTGATCTCTGCACGTTCAGCCCGGCGTCGATCATTGGGATTACTGCCTTGTGCGATAGCAGCATTAATATTCTCGGCTTTACGTCTAGCTTGTTCAATGGATAGGTCGGGGAAACGTCCTAAGGTGATGCGTTCCGGTTTTCCGTTTACCTTCCGATATACAATAAAGGAGCGTGTGCCATTGCTTGTGATACTTATACCCAAGCCACGCATTTTGGTATCATAATAATAGCCGCGTTTACCCGTTGGCGGTGAGGGGAGGGTTTCTAGAATTGCTTTGGTAAAGTTAAGTTTATTAATTGCCATAGAACGTTCTCCTTGTAAACAATTTGTATCGGTGCTACTCTGGTGCTACCATGCAGATGAAATTTAGGGTTATTTGGTATAGCATAAGTAAATATAGAGTAACTCTAACTTGTTATTTTGTAAAGCTTTATTAAAGCTGGTCAATTATGATAAAATGGATATCCGCGAGATTTGTAATCAGCCGGTCGCTGGCTGAAAATGAGAATCGCCCCTTCGACACCTGTCGCCGTGACCACCGCCCATAGATCAGGCAGAACTGCAAAATTGTTGAGTCATTGACAGGGGAATTAATTCAATTACAATCAATAGAATTTTTCTATGGACTTGTGAA
>JAFEDN010000184.1 GCA_018241585.1 Pseudomonadota bacterium
GGCGGTACGTATACAAGCACCAAGATTATGCGGGTCGGTAACTCCATCCAAAATTAAAAAAAATACTTTATTTTCAGCAGGTTCCAAAAAGGAAGCTAATGCTGAATCGGGTAAGGCCGGAATTTTACTACATTCCGCTACCAGTCCTTGGTGATGACTTGACCCCACTAACTGATCCAATTGCTCTTTTGACCACCATTGGATCGGAGTTTTGGCGGTCTGGGCCAAATTTAACAATTGCTCGATCTTTTCCCCAGTTTTTTTCTGCTGAATATACAGCCGATGGATCGCCCCTGGTTGATGACGCAACACCTCTTTTAGTGTCTGAAACCCATAAATATATTGATTTTTAGTCATAAAAATTTGTTCCTGATTAATTTGTATACCTTGACATTTATGTACAAATGATACATAATATTCGCTTCTTTGTCGAAAAACAGCGTTAACTTGAGGGCCAACATGAGAAAATTGCTAATAAGTTCCATTGCATTTGCTGCCTTATTATCTTCTTCCTTTGCTTTTGCTCAAACCCTGCCCCAACTTTTAGAATCCCCTAATTATTTACAGCTATCTTATAATTTAAGTCATACCAACCTGAGTCCAGAAGCTATAAAAATGGCTTTTGCCGGCTATCATTGGGCCATCAAAAAACATAAAGTTAAAAAACGAGATATTTTAACCATTATTGATTTTAGTTTGTCCTCAGCTATGGATCGGTTATACGTCATCAATGTGAAGACCGGCGCCGTTTTAATGTCCGCTCCCGTGACCCATGGGTTGCATTCTGGGGCTAATTCACCTTGGGCCAAGAATTTTTCAAATTCGCCTAATTCTTTAGAATCTAGCCTGGGTGTATATATTACTGAAAATAACCCTTACACGGGCCAATTTGGCTATTCCTTAAGAATTGCCGGGTTAGAATCCAGTAATAGTAATGCAGAAGCTCGAGCAATCATAGTGCATAGCGCTAATTACGCGAGCCGTTCGTTTCTAAAATATAACGGTTTTCTGGGCAACAGTTATGGTTGTTTTGCAGTAGACCCAGCTCTGGTTCATCAGTTGATTGCATATATTGAAGGAGGCAGCGTTTTGTATGCCTACGCCAATTCGAAGCAATATCTCACCAGTACGCACATTCTAACTGCAGTTTAATGTTTAGTGCAGCGTAAAAAAAGCCGTCATTGCTTCGCTGGCGCTCGCAATAACGATAAATTTTGAGGAAATCACTTCTTGCTGTATAATTCCGGTATGAAACTGATTCCGGATTCTAACGATTCTTTATATCAAATTCGTTCGTATACACCCGGCGCCATTAAAGTAAATGAAAATACTTATGAGCGTAGTTTGATTGTCTCTGCCTCAGAGTTAATTACAAATTGGCGCCCTCAAGCTTTTCTCGATTTACAAACCGCAGATTGGGAACCGGTGCTGGCTTTAGAGCCTGAACTGATCTTATTTGGAACCGGACAATTTTTTAAACCTGCTCCGCATCCACTGCTAGAACCGGTTTATCGAAAAAAAATCGGCATAGAAACCATGTCAACTGCAGCCGCTTGCCGCACCTTTATGGCGCTGACCGCTGAAGGGAGAAAAGTCACTGCTGCTTTATTAATTCAATAAATTATGATTACCTTAGTTGCTGCACAAATTAATGTCTTAGTGGGCGATGCTTTAGGCAACGCTGCAAAAGTAATCGATTATTGCCGGCAAGCCATAGATCAATTCAAGGCAGACTGTATCGTTTTTCCGGAAATGACTTTATCGGGCTATCCTCCTGAAGATTTAGTATTTCGCGCCGATTTTCTGCAACAATGTCAACAAGCCTTAAAAAAAATTCAACAGGCCCTATTACCTACAACGATTATCGTAGGATATCCGGTGCTGATCAACCAACAAATTTTTAATCAAGCGGCAGTGATTCAGGATGGTCAAATTATCGCCACTTACAACAAGCGAATCCTGCCTAATTATGCAGTATTTGATGAAAAGCGATATTTTTCCCAGGGCGAAAGTAACTGTGTGTTCAGCCTAAAAGGCATCAATATCGGGGTGCTGATTTGTGAAGATTTATGGTTTTCTGAGCCGATTAATAGAACCGTGCAAAACGGAGCCAATCTTATTGTGACGTTAAATGCTTCACCTTTTGATTACAACAAAGCGAAGATCAGACAAAAAATACTGGCTGAACGGGTTTATGAAACCCACTGCCCTATTCTCTATGTGAATTTAATCGGCGGGCAGGATGAGCTTGTGTTTGACGGCGGCTCAATGATCATGGATCAACACGGTCAAATTTGCCGGCAAGCTCCTTATTTTAAGGAAGACCTGCTTAGAATCGAAGTAGCAATAGACAGCCAACAAAATATTACTATTGCCTGCAAATCTATCCCTTCTGCTGTCCCTGAACAACAAAATACAGCACCCGATGAGGGGATCGCAAGGGGAAGCAGAGCGGAGCGATCTCCCCCTTCATTACTGAATCCCAGCTTTGCAGGGATTCAGTATCAGAATCAGGAAGCAGCTCCCGCTGAAGCAGGAGCTGCTGAAGAACGAAATATCTATCAAGCATTGGTTTTGGGCCTAAGAGACTACATCAAAAAAAATCGGTTTCCTGGCGCGGTAATCGGGTTATCAGGCGGGATAGATTCGGCATTAACTTTAGCAATCGCCGTAGACGCTATGGGTAAAGAGCAAGTTTGCACTTTAATGATGCCATCGCGATTTACTTCTGAATTGAGTATCCGTGAGGCGCTGAATCAAACAAAATTATTGGATGTCCGGCATAATGTCCTGGAAATTGAGCCGATTTTTGCTGCGTATTTGCAGTGTCTATCCCAGCCGTTTGCTGGACTCGCTCCTGACACTACCGAGGAAAATTTACAAGCCCGGATCAGAGGCGCTTTATTGATGGCTTTTTCTAATAAAAAAGGCTTAATTTTGCTGACTACTGGCAATAAAAGTGAAATGTCCGTAGGTTATGCTACCTTGTATGGCGATATGGCTGGTGGATTTGCTGTATTAAAAGATGTTACTAAAACCATGGTTTATCGATTAGCAAATTACCGAAACTCCATTTCGCCAGCGATCCCTCAAGCCGTTATTGAACGGCCGCCATCCGCTGAGCTAGCCGCTGGGCAACTCGATCAGGATAGCCTGCCCCCTTATTCCGTTTTAGACGAAATTTTAGTTCGATATATCGAATTGGATCAATCGGTAGCTCAAATTTCTGAGACCGGAATAGATGCTGGGACTATCGAGAAAGTGATTAAAATGATTAACCGCAATGAGTATAAAAGGCGTCAAGCTCCTCCAGGAATCCGCATTACCCAACGAGCTTTTGGCAAAGATCGCCGCTACCCTATTACATCCGGCTTTAACGCGTAGTCACAAAGTAATTTGTTCGTTCATGGGGCAGTGCTGAGTACAATCAGTAAAGGGATTAGCTGCATCAGCGCGTTATCATCAATCCATTTTAGACAGGGCCATTCGGCAGCAACAGTAATGACACCCATAAAATAACTATACCAAATAGGAGTTCCCAGCCAAAAATGAACTGCTAGCCAAATGCCGGTGACCAATATTACTCCGGCAATGAAAGCCCAGTATTTTGCTAGCTTGCTGCTCCGTAATTCTCCTAAAAGCGGGTCTCCAATAGCATACGCCGCTATGATCGGCACAGTAAATTGTTTACCGGGAGCAAATAATAAAACCAAACCCATGGCCACTGCCCCCCAGGTAAAAGCGGAAATTCTTTTTCTTTCATAGTCTCTTTGACCAAACACAGTCCATCCGCTATAGAGACGGAAAGATTCCAATAAAAGAATAATC
>JAFEDN010000185.1 GCA_018241585.1 Pseudomonadota bacterium
CTACACCGGCATTAGAGAGTATTTATAATGCAAAAATAAAAAAATATCGACACATCACGCTCTCGAAAAGAGCCGGAGCAGCGGCAGCGCCACAGGTAAGTTTGATCGATCTGCGCAATAAAAAAATCAAAGCAGGGTTAAGTACCGAACTAATAGAAAAAATCAAGGTTCACCTCCAAGCAGATAATCAGGTGTTATTATTTTTGAACCGCCGCGGCTATGCCTCGGTGTTGATGTGTCATCAGTGTGGCTGGATGGCCAAATGCCGGCATTGTGATGCCCGCATGACGTTACATTTATACACTGAACGACTGCATTGTCACCATTGTGGAGCTTCACAACGGCCGGTTGATACCTGTCAGCAATGTAAAACTCCAGACATTATTACTGTCGGACAAGGAACTGAACGAATTGAACAAATCATCACGGAATATTTCCCTGAACAAACGATTATTCGCATTGACCGTGACAGCACCAAATCTCGAGGTCGAATGCAGGAGTTGTTGGCTGCTGCTCATGGTGATGCCAAAATACTCATTGGCACTCAAATGTTAGCCAAAGGTCATCATTTTCCTAACTTGACACTGGTGGCTATTTTGGATGGCGACAACGGGTTATTTAGTATCGATTTCAGGGGGGTGGAGCGGATGGGTCAATTATTAGTCCAAGTGGGAGGCCGGGCGGGGCGGGCAGATCGTGTGGGAGAAGTGATCATCCAAACTCATCATCCAGACCATTTTCATTTGCAACTTTTGCTGCAGCAAGGTTATCACCGTTTTGCAAAAGAATTGTTGGTTGAAAGACAAGAGGCTGAAATGCCGCCATTCACTTATTTGGCGCTTTTAAGAAGTGAGGCTAAACACAGAGAAACCACTCAGCAATTTTTAATAGAAGCCAAAAACGTCTTGCAGCAAATCGTCACCAAAGACCAAATTACCATATTAGGACCCATTCCTGCGCCAATGGAACGCTTAGGCGGACGATATCGTGGACATTTATTGCTACAAGCGGCCAAACGTTCAGATCTGCAGTCGATTTTACGCAATTGGGTTCCTCTTTTGAATCATGCTAAAATAGCCAAAAAAGTGCGTTGGTCATTGGATGTCGATCCGCAGGAGTTAACATAAGCATAAAAATGAATATTCGAATGCGATTACCTTTGGTTTTTTCTGTTGCAGCTCATGTTGCTATCATTTTAGCATTGATGGCGGTATCGCCTATTTCAACGTTCCGTCTCGACAACAACATTTCGAATAATAATCAATCGGTGGTCCATGCAGCAGTGATTGATTCGCAACAAGTAGCTGAAGCAGTTCAAGCTATTCAAGATAGAGCAAACCAGCAACAAATTGCCGAGCAACAGAAAGTTCAGCAATTGCAAGCCCAAGCTGAAGCCGCACGTCAGTTTAAAATAGCCGAAGAGCAACGTTTGGCTCAAATAAAAGCCAGTCAACAGCAGGCCATGGAACAGCAGAAAAAAACCATGGAACAACTGCAAATTCAGCAAAAACATCTAGCACAATTACAAGCTCAAAAACAACAACAACTAGCCGAAGAAAAAGCATTGGCATTGAAAAAGCAGCGTGAGCAAGCCGAAAAGGTCAAAGCATTAGCTGCACAACAAAAAAAATTAGCGGCTGCTCATGCCAAGAAACAACAGGAATTAGCCTTAAAACAAAAAGCGCTGCAACAGCAACTGATGCAGCAGCAAATCAGCAATGAACAAGCCCAATTGCTGAGGGCTCAACAAACCCAAGGAATCATTGATCAATATCGAGCTAGAATATTAATAGCGATTGCCAATCAGTGGCTGATCCCGGATGGCGTCAATCCTCAAATTTATTGTGTTTTTACTTTGGATTTAACGCCGTCAGGTGTAGTAACTCATGCTCAATTAATTCGTAGTAGCGGTAATTCTGCCTTGGACCGTTCGGCAGAGACTGCAATTTATAAATCTTCTCCTTTGCCCGTACCAGCAGACCCTCAAGCATTGAATCAATTTCGTCATTTTACTTTAAAAATGACACCGCAGGATGTGCGCCACTAGTTGCATTCGCAGGAGTGTATATGATTACGGTTAGTCAAATTAGAAGGGGGTTGCGCAAGCCGCCTCATATTATTGTGCATCGATTATTGAAAATCATCAAAGAAAAGGTCCGCCGGCATACCATTCATAAAAGAGCGGCCAAATTTAATTTAAATAAACTTTTAAAGTACACCAAAGCTGAAAATTTATCTCAATTGTGGCAAAACTTAAGTCAACGTTCCTTTATTTTTGAAAGAACAGGCTTCGACCATGAGCAATTTTTGCAAGCCTACCCTACAGAGGGTGCCAATATTTTTGCAAAAGCACAGCAGGCTTTAGATCATTGTGTTGATTTGTTGGGTTCGGGTTCAGTTTGGTTAGGACCAGAAATTAATTGGCATCAAGATTATAAAACCGGAACAACTTGGCCGGTGCTTTATATGCGTTTAATTGATTACCGCAATCCGGAGCGTTCCAGCGATGTTAAGTTTCCTTGGGAATTGTCTCGCATGCAATGGCTAATACCTGCCGGTCAAGCCTATTTAATGACACGTGATCAGCGTTATGCAGTTTTAGTCAAATCGGTAATTGAGGATTGGATTAATGCTAATCCCTACGGTTACGGAATTAATTGGGCTTGCACTATGGAAGTCGCTTTGCGCATTATAACCTGGACCTGGTTTTTTCATGTGTTCCATGATAGTGCTGCTTGGTCGGATAACATTTTTCAGCAACGTTTTTTGACTAGCTTATTTTTGCATGCTGAATTTACCGCAAAACATTTAGAATTAAGTGATATCAACGGCAATCATTATACCGCCGATGCCGCCGGATTATGTTTTGCTGGTTTATTTTTTGGAAATTGTAAACAAGCCCTGCGTTGGGCTGAAAATGGCTGGAAAATATTGATCACTGAGTTGCCTCGGCAAGTCTTTGAAGATGGCGTTGATTTTGAAGCGTCCATCGCCTATCACCGCTTAGTGTTAGAATTGTTTTTTTTACCGGCTCGTTACCGCGAAATATTAGCTTTGCCAGTACCTGTGGAATACCGAAGCAGGCTCATCAAAATGGCTTATTTCGCTCAAGCCTACTCACGGCCAGATGGCTCCAGCCCGCTATTTGGAGATGCGGATGATGCACGCACGCTACCCTTTGGTTCACAAAAGTTGACTGATCATCGCTATCTAATGGGTCTGATTGGACTACAATGGCAGGAGCAAGGATTGTTGGCTGATTACGTTGATCCCATGGCAGGAGAAATTTATTGGCTACAGGGTATGCAGAATTTGCAACAATTATTAAATACACACAGGCACACTCAAAAAATAAGTTCCTGCACCTTCCCTTGCGGAGGGTTCTATATTATGCGTAATTCTGAGGACCATATATTTATCGATTGCGGGCCGGTCGGTTTAGCAGATCGTGGTGGCCATGGTCATAATGATTGTTTGTCATTTGAGGCCATGCTCGATCGCCAATTGTTGATTAGTGATTGTGGAGCTTATGTTTATACTGCTTCTTACGAGCAGAGAAATCTGTTTCGTTCTACTGCTTACCATAATACCCCTCAGATTGACGGCGAGGAAATCAATCGATTGGTTCGTTGGGATGATCTATGGCATTTCCACCCAGATGCTAAACATAAATTATTAGACTGGCAAACCACGCCTGATTACACTTTGTTTTCTGGAATACATACTGGTTATTGCCGGCTACAGCCTGAGATAATTGTCAAAAGAACTATTCGTCTTGATCATGCTATTCATCAGTTAACTATTAAAGATGAA
>JAFEDN010000186.1 GCA_018241585.1 Pseudomonadota bacterium
GCCTACGCAGAACGGCCAATATTGCTTCGGATTTGACGAAAAATTGGCCGAAAAACGCAGCATACGCAGACTCTACCCCGTGAACAATTATGCGAGATGCCGTCAGTCAATTTTGGTGTCTACTGAAGCGTGCTTAACATTAATTCCATTTTGTCTTTTAATTCACTGGCGTTTTTTGCTTCCCGGCACAAGCTAATATCCTGCCGCCAGCGTTTCGCCCCGCGTCTTCCTTGAAACAAGTTCATTAAGTGTTTGCTCATTGGCCAAAGGGCGCTCCCCTGCGCTAACTGCTCGATCATATAATTAGTAAACGATAAAACTACCGATTCCGGGCTGATTTTTGGGTCTTCAGCCAAAAATAAAGGATTTTGGTAAGCTTCACGTCCGATCATCACCCCGTCGACATAGTTTAGATGATTTTGAATATCCTCCCAAGTTTTTACTCCGCCATTAATAACAATGCTCAATAAAGGAAAATCCTTTTTAAGCGCATACACCACATCATAGCGAAGCGGCGGAATACTGCGGTTTTCGCGAGGGCTTAAACCTTTTAACCAAGCTTTTCTGGCATGGATGATAAAAATATCACATCCAGCCTGATTAACCCGGCTGATGAAATGACATAACTGCTCATAACTATCTTGTTGATCCACCCCAATACGTGTTTTTACGGTAATGGGTATTTTGACCACTGATTGCATGGCTGCTACACACTCAGCCACCAGTTCCGGTTGTTTCATCAAGCAAGCGCCAAATTGACCTGAAAATACTCGCTCACTTGGGCAGCCGACATTCAAGTTTACTTCATCATAACCCATCTGTTCCGCTAATTTAGCGCAATGCGCTAAATCTTTAGGGTTACTTCCTCCCAATTGCAACGCCAAAGGCCGTTCCAGATTAGAAAATTGTAAATGGAAAAAAGTATCACCATGAATTATCGAACCTGTAGTGACCATTTCGGTATACAACAAAATTTTCGGATTGATCAGTCGCATCAATACCCGGAAATGCCGGTCTGTGTAAGACATCATAGGCGCTATTGAAATTTTTCTTTCCAAGTTCATGGATCATGATTTTACCACATTCCAGGTTTTAAAGAATTGAAAAACGAACTAAATAAATATACTATCGGGACATTTACTTTTGATTTATGATCATGCGTACCGGCAGTTGCGAAATCAGCAGCCCTGATATAACCGACCAAAATGAGGCTAATTATGCTACCCCAATCTATTATGATTGTTGAACAGCCTGATCGTTTCTATTGCATCTTACATCTTAATGAATGGCTCAGCAGCTAAATAATCATTTTAGTAGACCGTGTCATCTTTAAATTAACAGGCTATAATTCGTTATTTATCAATCAGAGGCCATGATGAATACATTATTAGCCCTGCTATTTATCCTGGTGGGCGGCGCGGTTAACGGCTCCTTTGCCCTACCAACTAAATATATCAAACATTGGTATTTTGAAAATATTTGGTCCAATTACATAGTGTGGGCTTTTCTGATTCTGCCTTGGGCGGTTATGTTTATTATTGAACCGCATGCGGGTATTGTTTACCGGCATCTGCCAGTTTCAGCTTTGCTGATTTTGATTATCGGCGGCATTGCATTTGGCATTGGACAAGCATGCTTTGCTCAAGCTTTGAAAATCATTGGCTTTGGTCTTGGCTTTGTAATTAATATCGGCTTAGGGACAGGTCTGGGTTTTCTGTTACCACTGGTTATTTTACATCCTGAAAAAATTCCGACTCTATTCGGTTTAACGACTTTAATTGGCATCATTTTTATTATTGCAGGGCTGATTGTTTCCTACCTAGCGGGTAGACGCCGCGATCAACATACCAAACAATTTAAACCAACTATACCCCCTGCTCCCTATCAGGTAGGCGTTTGGTTAGCGGTTGTCGCTGGTTTTTGTTCGGCGTTACAGAATTTTGCTTTCGCCTCTACCCATAACGTCCAAGTACTGGCTTTAAATCATAGATTGAACCATTTAGCTTGCGCCATGATTATTTGGCCGGTTTTTTTAAGCTTTAGCTTTGTCCCCTACGTCATCTATATGCTGTTCTTGTTGCGAAAAAACCGAACCTTTAAAAACTTTTTTTCTTACAGTTCAGGCATGAATTTTTTGCTCACTAGTATTATGGCTTTATGCTGGTATTGTTCTTTGATATTGTATAGCCAAGCATCTTTAATGATCGGCAATTTAGGACCGGTGGTAGGTTGGCCTTTGTTTATGGTGTTGATTATACTAGTAGCCAATTTTTGGGGATGGCGGCATCATGAATGGGCGCATGTGACTACCAGCATTGCTCGTCAAGCATTATTAGCAATTGGTCTATTAATATTAGCGGTAATTGTACTGGCATATAGCGCTACACTCTCGTAGAAATAGATAGAGGTAAAAATGGCATGTTATATTGGTATTGAAGGTGGTGGAACTAAATTTGTTTGTGCTTATGGTTCAGGACCTGATGATTTACAAGCACGAACGGTGATCCGTACGGAATCCCCCTCTAGCACAATGCAAAATTTATTTGAATATATCCATCAAGTAAAAAGTAAAACCAATATTGATGGTATCGGCGCTTCCATTTTCGGACCACTGGATTTAGACCCACACTCAGCCACTTATGGACATGTTACCACCACCCCAAAACTCGAATGGGTCAACTTTGATTTTGCCGGCGCCTTGCGCCGTGAATTCAATTGTCCGATCGGTTTCGATACCGATGTCAATGCTGCCGTGATCAGCGAATACCGCTGGGGAGCTGCAAAAAATTTAAGTGATGTTTTGTATCTAACGGTCGGAACAGGTATTGGCGGCGGAGCGATTGTTAACCATCAATTAGTTCATGGCGCTATGCATCCTGAAATGGGCCATCTATTGATTCCAAAACTAAAAGAAGACGACTTTTCCGGGGTTTGTCAATACCATGGCGCTTGTTTAGAAGGATTGGCTTCAGGTCCTTCCTTGAAAGAAAGATGGAAAGTCAAATCAGCATTGGATTTGCCGGAAAATCACATCGGCTGGGAATGGGAAGCTAGCTACCTGGGAATGGCTTTAGCCAATTATACTATGGTGCTATCTCCTAAAAAAATTATTATTGGCGGCGGCGTCATGCGTCAAGATCACCTGCTGCCTCGAGTTCGCCGCCATTTGATCGAACATCTCGGCGGCTATATTCAAAACCCCACAGTAATAAAAGGATTAGACAGTTATGTGGTTAAACCAGGTTTAGAAGAAAATGCCGGCGTTTTAGGGGCAATTGCCCTGGCACAGTTAGCCAGTAATAACTTAAAGTCATAGGAGATTTAAATGCTAAATGAAATTGGTAAAATTTATCAACGGCCTTGGGGTTCATATGAAACACTGCGAATCGAGGATAATTATCAAGTCAAATCATTGATTATCAATCCCGGCGGGCGTTTGTCGTTACAAAAGCATTTCAAACGAGCTGAACATTGGGTGGTAGTTGCCGGAACGCCGACGTTGACCGTTAATCAACACACCAAAGTATACCGAGTCAATGAGAGCGTGTTTATTCCTCTCGAAGCGGTCCACCGAATAGAAAATTTTGGCAATGAACCGGCCAAAATCATTGAGGTGCAAGTGGGTGATTATTTAGGCGAAGATGATATCGTCCGCATAGAAGATGTTTACGGACGATAAGGTAAAGGGGTCAAATCTTGAATTGTGAACAGTAAAATTCTCTCACGGCAAAATTTACTGTTCACA
>JAFEDN010000187.1 GCA_018241585.1 Pseudomonadota bacterium
AGATTGACGTAGGCGGACCGGCGATGGTTCGAGCAGCCGCTAAAAATCATGCCAACGTGACTGTAGTAGTAGACCCTGCAGACTACGAGTCAACTTGGCATCAAATAGCAACCTTTGGTAGACCCAATGATGCAATTCGCCGCTCGTTAGCTCAAAAAGCTTTCGTGTATACCTCGCATTACGATCAAGCCATTGCTAATTTTTTGGAGGCACAAGAAAAATCAGATGATGATTTTCCTAATGAAATGCAAATCTTCTATCATAAAAAAATGGACCTTCGATATGGAGAGAACCCACATCAAAAAGCGGCACTTTATACTGCCCCTTGCAAGCAAAAACATTCCTTGACTACCGCCACCTTATTACAAGGCAAGCCACTAACTTACAATAACCTGTTGGACACTGATGCCGCCTTAAACTGTGTACGAGCTTTGAATAGCCAGTTTTCCGGATGTGTCATTGTCAAACATGGCACGCCTTGCGGTGTAGCACAAGCCAGTAATTTAAAACAGGCTTATTTAAAAGCATTAGCTACTGATCCGGTATCTGCTTTTGGCGGGATAGTCGCTTGTAATCAGCCGGTTGATTCAGATACAGCTCTGGAAATAATTTCCAGACAATTTGTAGAAGCTTTATTAGCGCCCGCCATCACTGAAAGCGCTTTAGCCATACTGTCAGCAAAACCCACTTGGCGAATTCTAACCTGCCCCACAGACCTGCTTGCTCAGGGGTTTTCAATGCGTTCCATCGATGGAGGCCTGTTGATCCAACAAGAAGATTTACCTGTTGATCCACTGTCCGAATACAAAACGGTCACTAACCGAGCACCCAGCTCTGCAGAAATGGAAGATTTATTATTTGCGTGGCAAGTGACCAAATATGTCAAATCCAACGCCATTGTTTATGCCAAAAATCAAGCAACGTTAGCGCTGGGCGGCGGCCAAACCAGCCGGGTTTTTAGTGCTGAAATTGCCGAGTTTAAAGCAAAAAAAATGGGTATTGAGTTAACAGGAAGCGTAGCGGCATCCGATGGTTTTTTCCCATTCGCTGATGGGGTTGAAGTTTTGGCCAAAGCCGGCGTTTCCGCCATTATCCAACCGGGAGGTTCTAAACGAGACCAGGAAGCCGTAGCCAGGGCTAATCAATATAATATTGCCATGGTTTTTACCCATATGCGTCATTTTCGTCATTAATCTAAAAGTTATTATGATCAAACCTACTAAAACAGTTTTAATTATCGGATCAGGAGGCCGTGAACATGCTCTCGCCTGGAAAATAGCACAATCACCAAAATGTGCTCAGGTGTGGGTTGCTCCCGGCAATGCGGGAACCGACAGCGAACATAAGGTGCAAAACGTTGACTTGGCAGTAGAGAATGCACCAGCTCTGGTGGATTTTGCTAAAAAACAAAAAATAGACATCACCATAGTCGGTCCAGAATTAGCCTTAGCCGCAGGTGTCGTCGATGCTTTTACTCAAGCAGGCTTAGCTTGTTTGGGACCTATTCAACAATTAGCTAAATTAGAAACCTCAAAAGTTTTTAGTAAAAAATTTATGAGAGATCATGGCATACCGACAGCAAGGTATGCAGTATTTGAGCAAGTAGAGCCGGCTTTAGCCTATGCCAAGCAACAAGCTTTTCCTTTGGTGATTAAGGCTGACGGCCTTGCTGCCGGGAAAGGGGTCATTATCGCTGAAAATATCCAGCAAGCCGAATCCGCTATCCTAGCCATGATTCAGGAAAAAGCGTTTGGCTCTGCCGGTTCGAAAATTGTAATTGAGGAATTCCTAACTGGTGTTGAAATGAGTTTTATTGTGCTCAGTGATGGAAAACATGTTGTTCCCCTAGCCAGTTCCAAGGATCATAAGCGTAGAGATGACCATGATCTGGGACCCAATACCGGCGGTATGGGTGCATTTTCTCCGGCTCAAGAAATTAACTCTCAACTTGAAAAACAAATTATGGAAGATATCATTCTGCCGGTTATTCAAGCTTGTGAACAAGAAATGGCTCCTTATCGTGGCTTTTTATATGCCGGATTAATGATTACTCCTGAAGGCCAGCCTAAGGTTTTGGAATTTAACTGCCGTTTAGGTGATCCTGAAACCCAACCGATCATGATGCGGTTACAATCTGATTTACTAGAATTAGTCGAAGCCGCTTATTCAGGTAACCTAAATGATATGAAAGTGCAATGGGATGTTCGCCCAGCACTTGCAGTTATTTTAGCTGCTTCTGGTTACCCAGGCCAATACAAAATTGGAGAGACCATTCAGCTAATGAATCAGCTACCCTCCTCTTGCAAGATTTTTCATGCTGCCACTCAATTAAAAAATAATCAAATTCTCACCAATGGCGGCAGAGTTTTAGCGGTTACTGCGTTGGGTGAAAATCTACAGGCTGCCAGACAAAATTGTTATCAAATCGTTAAAAAAATTGTCTGGGGAAATTGCCATTACCGAACTGATATCGGTTTAGAGATTTAAAGTACCTAACAAAAATTAAAAGAAGCACAGACTGATTGCATTAACCCGCCCAAACTTTCGATCCTGTCTACAATAAAAATTAATTTTACTTTAATTTATTTTTACTAAAATATTAAGCACAAAAAGTAATATCAATCTAAAAACTAAAAAAGGCGTGCAATGCAATTCGAACAAAAAATCGTAACTAAGTTATGTGAACAAGCGCAAACATTTTTTAACCAAAAAGAAAATCCATCTAATGTTTTTAAAACGTCTATTTCAGGCAAAAGATACACTATAGTAAAAACGGCCGATGGAACCAGTGACCAACATTTTTTACTGAGGAAAAGATTAGGCGTAGGTGGATTTGGGCAAGTGTTTGTGGGTCTGCCTATTGATATGAAAAAATTTACAATAGATAAAACCAAACTCATGGCAGTTAAAATAACAGATTTTTCAGAACGAGGCTCTCTGTCAATAACAGATAGAGAAGAATCTAAAAAAGAATGCGAACATGAAATAACATGCTTAAAGTTATTCGATTCTTTCGTGAGTTTTTCTTTTAGTAAAAGACCTACAGAAAACACTATTAGCACAGGAAAAATAGCAATAAAGAAACAAGTTGAAATCGAAGAATGTATCTTAAGTATGACACTGCATTCCGGAAAAAGTATGGATAAACATCTCAATAGCCCTGTTTATCCTATTTTGAGCTTACTGGACATGTCTTATAGTTTAGCCGACAAGCTATCTCTAATTCATGCGCAAGGTGTTATTCATTCGGATTTAAACCCGAAAAATGTGCTTTGGGATGATAAAACCAGAGCCGTTAATATTGTGGATTTTAATAGAGCTAAGCTGTTAAAAGCAGGTGAAATATACTGTTTCAGCAACCTTCGTTCAGCTAAAGATTGGATGGCTCCTGAATGTTCTACCGTAACAAAAGAAGAATTAAAGCAGTATGGCGGCGGATATAAATATTCTAAAGCTTCAGATATTTATTCTATGGGATTAATACTTGCAGCTAAATATGGCCTTAATTCTGCAGAAGCTAGCTATCTGCGCCTTGATAAAAAATTAATAAAGGAATTTATAGCTAAAATGACCCAACCCGATGAAAAAAGCAGACCTAATATTGAGCAATGTAAAGAATTTTTCTTAGGTTTAAAAATGCAACTCGCTCGAGATTATAATGATCGAGCCAAAGAAAAACTGATTGATATTGTTGATAAGTTATCTAGTCGTCCCTGAAATATTCCTTATGCGTAACATGCTTG
>JAFEDN010000188.1 GCA_018241585.1 Pseudomonadota bacterium
ATAGAAAAGTATTGGCGTTACCGATTAAAAAAATCTGCACCCATCTAGCTCATATTCAAAAGTTAGCGGACGTGCCTGAAATACTCCGCAAAAGCATCGTCCATTTCTTTGAACAATACAAAGCGCTGGAAGCTGGCAAGTGGGTCAAAATTACTGGCTGGGAAGGAGTTGAAGCCGCTCAACAGGAAATTGAAGATAGTATTCAGCGCTATCAAGCTAAGTAATCAATATGATAGTTCCTGATCGATCTCCTATTGATTCAGCTTACCGGCAGGATGAAACGGTTTGTATCAAAAGTTTGCTGCAATGTTTGGATTTTAGTCCTGAAAAACTGCGAGCGATAACTGATTTAGCAACTGAGTTGGTCTTAGCTGTACGAAAACATACTTATGAAGCCTCAGGCGTTGAAGCATTAATCACCCACTATGATTTATCCACTCCCGAAGGCATTTTGTTAATGTGCATTGCTGAGACTTTGCTGCGAATTCCGGATGCTGAAACCGAAGAGTTGCTGATTCGTGACAAATTGACCAGCGCTCGCTGGCAGGAGCATATTGGCAAAAGCCAATCGACTTTTGTCAATATTACCACTTGGGGCTTGGCTTTGAGTGGCAAGATTCTGGACGGAAAACAGTATGCCACTCAATTTCAGAAAATTTGGCATGGCCTATTACAAAAATGGGGTGAACCGGTGATTCGCAAAGCGGTTCATCAAGCTGTGAAAATCATGGGTAACCAGTTTGTGGTTGGCCGCAAGATGGATGATGCGCTCAAGGCTTCGCAAGAAAATATCCAAAAAGGCTATTTATATTCTTATGATATGCTGGGTGAAGTTGCTCGTACCCAAGCAGATGCAGACCGGTATTTTCAAGCTTATGATCAAGCCATTGCACAACTTCATCAAATAATTCCGTTGCCAAATCAGGTGTCGATCACCCGCCGGCCGGGAATTTCAGTAAAATTATCTGCTCTTTATCCTCGATATCAATTTAGTCACCGGCAGCAAGCGGTCGCCTTTTTAACAGAAAAACTATACCGATTGGCCTTACGAGCTAAAGAATGGCATATTGGCTTGACTGTTGACGCTGAAGAAGCAGACCGTTTGGATATGTCTTTAGAGATTTTTACGGCGGTATTGATCCGTCCAGAGCTAAAAGATTGGAACGGTTTAGGGTTAGCGGTGCAAGCTTATCAGAAAAGAGCCTTACCTGTGATTCAATGGCTGATTGAACTGGTCCGTCGCCAAAAAAAGCACATTAGCGTCCGATTGGTAAAAGGGGCGTATTGGGATGCTGAAATCAAGTTAACTCAAATTGGCGGATTTAAAGATTATCCGGTCTTTACCCGTAAAAACAATACCGATGTTTGCTATTTAGCCTGCGCTAAAACCATGTTGCAGGCTCAAGATACATTATACCCGCAATTTGCAACTCATAATGCTTATTCGGTAGCTGCTATTTTGAATATGATGAAACCTGGAACTCATTATGATTTTGAATTTCAAAGTCTTCAAGGTATGGGTCGAGCTTTGCATGATATTTTGGTGGAGCGAGGTTATTTATGCAGAATTTATGGCCCTGTGGGCAGTCACGAAGACCTATTACCCTATTTGGTGAGAAGATTGTTGGAAAATGGCGCCAATAGCTCATTTGTTAATCAAATAGCTAACCCGAAAACTCCTTTGGAAAATTTAATTACCAGCCCCTTGGAGAAGTTAACCAAGTATCCCTCTATACCAAACCCAAAAATTCCTTTACCTAAAGACATTTATGGATCAGAAAGACTGAATTCTTCGGGAGTAGACTTGAGTGATTCTCAGGTGTGGCGTTCTTTAGAAATGGAACTGGCTCCCTTTATTGAACGGGTGTGGCAAGCTGCTCCTTTTTGTGGCCCGTTGAGGGAAAATCATCAAATCATTACTAATCCTGCTGATCGTTCACAAATTGTAGGTCAAGTATCATCAGCGAACGAACAAGATATTGCACGCGCTTTAAATCAAGCGGTTACATTTTTTGATAACTGGAACAGAAAACCGGTTCAGGAGCGCGCCAATTGCTTGCTTAGAGCAGCGGAATTGTTAGAGGCAAACCGCGCTGAATTGTTATGTCTAATGTCCAGAGAAGCAGGCAAGAATTTATTCTCCGGAATCTCTGAAATTCGAGAAGCAGTAGATTTTTGCCGGTATTACAGTCAAGTCGCATTAAAGATACAATTTCCAGCCAGTTTACCAGGGCCGACAGGTGAAACTAACACCCTGATGTTATCCGGCCGAGGGCCGATTTTGTGTATTAGTCCATGGAATTTTCCCGTAGCCATTTTTACCGGACAAATTGCTGCTGCTTTAGTCACCGGCAATACAGTCATTGCCAAACCCGCCGAACAAACTCCGTTAACTGCTGCGCGCATTGTGCAACTGTTTCACCAAGCGGGAACACCTGCAGAAGTTTTGCAGCTACTGCCCGGCAGTGGAGAGGTGGTTGGCGCCGGCTTGGTAAAAGATACTCGCATTCAAGGAGTAATTTTTACGGGCTCGACTGAAACTGCCAAAGCTATTTATCAAACTTTAGCCAATCGCCCAGGCCCGATCGTACCTTTAATTGCGGAGACCGGTGGCGTTAACGCTATGATTGCTGATTCTTCGGCTTTGCCGGAGCAGTTGGTCAATGATGTAGTTATTTCTGCTTTTGACAGCGCCGGTCAACGTTGCTCGGCATTAAGGGTCTTGTTTGTGCAGGAAGATATAGCTGATAAAGTCATCACTATGCTTCGAGGGGCCATGGCTGAATTAACGGTTGGCGACCCGCTGCATCTAGCAACCGACATTGGACCAGTGATTGATGCTGATGCCAGCAGTATGTTAGCGGCTCATAGCGAAAAAATGTCGAGAACAGCACAATTAATCTATCAAGTTCCATTATCAGCATGGCATCAGCGAGGCACTTTTTTTGCTCCGCAGGCGTTTGAAATTGCTGATTTAACTTTAGTGAAAAAAGAAGTATTCGGCCCGATCTTGCACGTGATTCGCTACTCAAAAAATGACTTACCCAAAATCGTTGCGGATATTAATGCACTAGGATATGGATTGACATTCGGAATTCAAAGCCGCATCGACAGCACTATCGATTATTTACAAAGTCATGTCCAAGCTGGCAATATTTACGTAAATCGAAACATGATCGGTGCGGTAGTCGGTGTCCAGCCATTCGGCGGCCGGGGCTTATCAGGAACAGGGCCCAAGGCAGGTGGACCGCATTATCTAGTGCGTCTCTGTAATGAAACGACATTGACTATCAACACCACGGCAATGGGTGGAAACGCAGTGTTAATGACTTTAGAGGACTAATAGTATATTTCATGACCAGGATGGCAGGGTTTCGCTTCTACGAAGAACTGAATGATTTTTTAGCTCCTGAGTTTCAAAAGCAGTGGATGCAATATCCTTTCCGAGGAAATCCTTCGGTGAAAGATGCTATTGAGGCTCTTGGCGTGGCTCATGTAGAAGTGGATTTGATAATAGTTAACGGTAATTCGGTGGGATTTGAATATCAATTGCAGAACGGCGATTCTATTTCAGTTTATCCAGTATTTGAATCTTTGGATATTACACCGCTGGTCCATTGCCACCCTAAACCACTTCGGAAAACTCAATTTATTTTAAACGTTCATTTAGGTACTTTGTCAGCAGTTCCCGCTGAAGCAAAAATTACCTATAAACTCATGAAATATTAAAAAAC
>JAFEDN010000189.1 GCA_018241585.1 Pseudomonadota bacterium
CAAATATGCTGATTTTTCACCCAATAGTTCATCAAACAAAGGCCATTAATCAACTCAGGGGCGAAGGCATAGAAATACCAGATGAGATACTGACATATGTTGCGCCCTATTGGACAGAACATTACAACCGATATGGCCTATTTCAGTTAAATATGGGGAGAAATACTGTTGAGATTGAGTATGATTTTATCACATAGACTGTACAAATAATGATGAATTCAGAGAAGTGGCCCTTTTTGACCAGGATCCCGGCCGAACCTCAATTAGAGATCGATATGGAAAAAATTGTCGCTAATTTAAAGAGTGTTCTGGCTATACAATGAAAGCAGACTTTTCCTCATTCTCCCACTTTTCGTCGCCGTCTGGCTAGAACCCCTATAGGAGTTTTAGCACGTATTCCGGCTTAGACCCTGATGGGTGGTATATCTGTTTTTGCTAAATGAGTTTACTCCTTTGATTAGGCTGAGAAAACGGGGTAATTCAATTATTTTGATGAAAGATTACGGATGCCTAAGAGAAATTAGCGCAACTTTTCCCCACATATGTCAGGAGACCCAAGTGGGGAATCTGATACATAAATTGGGTATTTTAATCTAAAAAACCCATAAAAGATCGTGGGAATGTGGGTTGTAGGCAAACTTGCATTGCCAAAAAAGGCACCTTCCGTAACACTCCACTTATTTTCCATTTAACTTTATAGGACAAGTGGTAGAATGATTCACTACCGTAGCCCTCACTTTCAAAGTTGAATTTCTCCAAAAGCTCACTCCGCTTGCTACCCAATTCGTCCAACTATTTGGTTTTGTCGATTCAGGCTGTATCGAACTTATGATCGACATATCATCGTCTTCTTCAGCTTTAGAACATAGCGAATTATTAGGTAAGTGTGAACGCCAATCTTCTGCAGCCATTACTCTTTTTTCAAGATAACTTATGTAGCGAGTTAAGCGCTCAATAACTAAACCAGAGGCTTTATTGCTTTCCAAAGCGGGTAGCAACTCAACTTTAATTTTATCGACCAATTGCTTAGAATCAACAACAAATTCAGGTTCATAGTAATATAATACATTGACAAGCGGCTCAATACGTTTCGTGTATTGATCTAATTTTTCTTTAATGCCTCGTAAGGTTAATTGTTCTTGCTCGCAAAGGTGACGTATGCGATCTCGATAACGACCCAATGCTGCAAATGGTATTTGCAACAACATTAAAACGTCCTGACCAGGAAAAGCTAATAAGGCTTTGCTGGCATTTATCATTTGTTCCAAATAAGAAGTTTCTGCTTTCTCTTCAAGAGTAGCCTTTATAGATTGAGTGGAACTTGTCTCTTGTATTGAAACAGGACAAACATCAATATTCAATGTTTGCTGAATCTCTCGATTTACATCTAATGAGCGCACAAAATGTGGCTCGCTATCATCTAATGTCTGTGAAGCTCTAAGAAGAGTTGGATGAATTACATTTTCAGGCAATATTTCTTCGTCAAGGTCTTGAAAAGGGTACATATCAGCTGAAAGCGGAGTAGCACCTACTCCACCAGGTACAGTATTTGATTTTCTGCTTGGGAAAAATAGTGTCTCCAAAAACAATTGCAAAAATTCACCATTATGTGCTTCTGCTCTTTCTTGATACTGAATTTGTTTAAGTAGAAGACTGTCTCTCTTACTTAATTGCTCCAAAATTGGGTGGTAATCTATAATATTATTTTTAGTCACTAAAGAGTAAAATTTCAAAAAATCTAAGCCCTTCGGCCATAATAACATCTCATGTTTTCTTTCAGGCTCCCCCCACCTGAAATCAAAACAGCTTAGCATATTTGCCATACTATGTTGTTCCTCGCTGTAACCCACTATTCCTTTGAGATACTCAACAAGCCGCCTTCTATCATTTTCGTCAGAATTAATAATAGGGGCATATTTAATAAAATATCGGACAAAAGGGGAAATATATAGAGTTAAACTCTCTAGTATTGATGGCTGTAGATCAGCACATGTAAAATAATCAGAAGCTTGCGTAACAGGTTTTGTATAAATAACTCGTGTTAGTTTTCCTACATGTTTATCCATTGTATTGACAATGTTAGGAGCAAGAACATATCCTGTTATTGAATCGTTATCCGGATTAATTTCATCACAAGAATCTTCTGACCCTCCTTCACATTGGATTTGCTCTATTATACTTTTAGTACCAGGGCTTTCAAATGTAACAGCAGCAACATTATTAAACCAAGCGCATATTTCAGCCAGTGCAGCACCTAACGAATGCCCTGTATGAGATAAAGTATACTCTGGATAATGACTTTTTATTTTCTTTGTGAAATTAAGAGCATCATGAACTTGTTCTGAAATTTCACTTAGAAGCAGTTTAAAATCTGTTAAGAGATCTTCCTTTTGGTGTTTTTCTGTTCCACGGTGTGCTATTACAATACTGTAATCATAATAGTTTACATAAGCCACACCAAAGTATCCACTTTTTCTATACCCCTCGAATTCGGCGGCAGTTATTAGCACATCCCAACCATCTGGTGGTGTAATAAGCACTTTATTAAATTCGCTGCAAATAGTCATCTGCTGTACCCCTCCGAATGGCGAAAAACTTTCACCTTGATAGTATTTCGTTAAAGTTGATACGATGTCTCTATTTTTCGGCAGTGGGATGTAGTCATTATATGCTTCACTACTCATTACTGCATATTCATAGTGCCTAAGGTTTGGAACACGAAGAGGATAGCCACCAGGTAATTCCTGCTTAAGTGACTCTTGGATAGAGGAAATCCTATTGCTATAAAAGGCATTGTTCGAAGGATAATAAGAGTGATCTGGCATTATCCGGCTCTGTTGTCCTATTGCTTTCTTGAAATTATCTATTGCTATCTCAAAATATAAATCTGACTCTTTTTTGTATTGTGTTATACTTCCTTGATAAACAAGCCCTAAATTTCTATACGCCTCTCCTATGATGGCAAAACTAGAATAATTAGGAGAAGAATAGCATACTTTTAGCGCATTTTTGTAACATTTCACAGCTTTGTAATAATCACCTTTCTCAGTAAAAAAATAATCCCCTAGCTCTAAAAAATTAACCGCATTAAGAGTAAAATCATTTTTTTCAAAACGGTTTAGTAGTTCCGGTGAAATAGGCATTTTAAAATCTCCTAACCAATCATACCTACGTTAACCCTAATCATGCTGAAAGAAAGAATATTCTAAAGTGACCCCATTGTCTAGACCAGTATCCTAGAAAATTTTAGGAGACTGTAGCCTTCCAAATCATTTTTAGTTTGTTGTGGTGCCTGTGGGTATGTGGGCGAGAAGCCAGCGAGTGTGGTTAAGTTGTGGGTAACGCGCTAGCGTTATCCATGACTTGTCCACACCTCCCGAAGGGCGCCGGCTGGTCCGAAGGACTCGTCCACATATCCACAGGCTCCTTTTTTTCCTGTTCAAAATACTTCGAAGCAGGCGTTTTATAATCCAACGACTGATGCCAACGTCTTTGGTTATAAAATTCAATATAAGCTCTAATTGCCGTCCTTAACTCGGCGACATCTTCATATTCGTTCAGATAAAATTCTTCCCGCTTAAAACTTCGCCAAAACCGTTCAATATAAATATTATCTGCACATCATCCTTTGCCAGTCATACTCACTTTAATGCTGCGTTTTTGCAAAAAATTTACCCATTCCTGACTGGT
>JAFEDN010000018.1 GCA_018241585.1 Pseudomonadota bacterium
CATCCCCGCCTTCAATAAGGCGGCGACCGTCTCACCGGCTCCGGCTTCGGCAGCAATGTGCAATGCTGTGTTGCCTTGATGATCTGTCGCACTCAAGGAGGCCCCTCGCTCCAAAAGCCAGGCGATACTATCGGTTCGATTGGCACGGGCCGCTAAATGCAGTGCGGTCTCGCCTTTAGCATTCACGGCCTGCGGATTAGCGTTGTGGTCTAACAACCAGGCTACTGCAATGACCGAACCCGCGGCGGCGGCGCGATGCAAAGGCGTCCCCCCTTCGGCGTCTTGGGCTTCGCGTAGGAGGGTAGGCAATGTTTCGAGCTCACCGGCCAATGTTTTGAGCATGTCATCGCTGTTTCGTTCGGCAGCCAGATGCAGCGGGGTTCGGCCATTGTTGAGCACGCGGCTAGTTTGAGCACCCGCTTTCAGTAAAGCGGTCACCATGCCGGCGTCGCCTCGGCGCACGGCGGCGTGTAACGGGGAATCATCCAGGCGCTTGTCTTCTGGGTTGGGGTCGGCCTTACACTCCAGCAATAGGTTCAAACTATGCGCACAGCCTTGTTTGACTGCCTGATAGACTCGAGTTTCTCCCTGAGCGGTTTTGGCTTGGGGATCAGCGCCTAGTCGCAATAAGCAGAGGATTTTTGCTGGGTCTTCTTGACCGACATACCAGGCGAGCGCTTCGTTGAGTACCCGCCGGTCAAATCCGGGCGGCCAACCGCTTGGCGAGGGCAGGACCTGCGCGATGTGTTTCCCCATTCGGGTCAGCAGTTTGAGAAGCGTTTGAGCATCTTGCTTGGCCAACACGGCTTGATGCAGAGGCAACCGGCCTTCATCATCCGGTTGTAACAGCGCCGCCAGCGCCAGCCCTTTTTGGCGGCTTTCCAATAGCTCGATGACCACATCGAGCGCTTTCGGATGGGCCACCGCCGCCGCTATGTGCAAGGCGGTTTGACCGGTGAACGGGGATTCTTTAAAGGTCAGCACCAACAGACGGCGGTCGCGGCTGATTAATTCCCGGATCAGCTTTTCATTACCGACTTGGCAGGCGGTTTTAAATTCGGCAATCCAACTGCGGGGCAGGTACCATTCTTCCGAATCTTTCAGCACGGGGTTTTTATCTATCAAAGAATGGATCTGTTTTTTAGCGAATACATTGGGCGTCAGTGTTTTGCTGGCCAATGGATCATTGGTACTGGGGGAAGTGGTTTTGCCTTCGCTGAACCATTGTTCAATTGCTTCACGTTCATACATTTGTCCATCGACGGTGGTGACCGGATCACGAATCAGCGATTGGGTGATCGGACATAAAAAATCTTCTTCGATCTCCACACCGGCGGGTTGAGGATGCAGAATGTTTTGCAGGGTTGTCCAGGCTTTCTGGTCTTGGCTCAAGTCAGGGAGAGGGTCAACCAAACCTAATAAAGTAATTTCTTCAATGACCGCTTGATCTTCACTGATTTGAGCTGCTTTGAGCTGCATGGGCTGCGCTCTGGGTTCAGGGTATTCGGTATCATATTTGGCTTCTTTATCTCTAGGGACGGAATCACCGGGCATGGGTGCGGGTTGTTTCGCTTGAACGCTGGCTTGTTGCATATCTTGACTCCTTCTGGGTAATGTTTCCTAAAATTTTTATCACGATTCTGTGATAAGATGGGTCTCCGACTTCGGTGGAGACAACCCGCTTTGCGACCTCGTGTCGCAAGTATAATCTGGATGTAAGTTCGTGCCAAGAAATTGTTACGAGAGCATAATAGTCTTTGTCATTTTCGCTTTTCCATAAGTCATTTAGTTTGCTAACATAGCTACCTTGGAGACAAGGTGATGACCATTCAATATACATACGCTAAGTGATTATCAATGCTTTGGCTCATAGAGATTGGACACGTTCGGTTGATATTGAAATATCTATTTTTTCTGATAGGTTAGAGATTGTGAGTCGGGGGGTTCACCCTTATCACCATGGATCGGCGACGATCAGTCAACAGACGTTAAACCGAATGGCAACCAATTTGGTGACCGTTTGTAAGTTAAAGATGTGCTATAATAGATTATAAGTTTATTTAATCGTTAATCTGAAAATAGGGCTAAGTATATGTTTAAAAGAAAAATTTTTTTATATCCATTATTAGCATTTTCCACATTTCTTTTCATTCCTTTTTCATATGGCTTTACAGTTACTTGGCCCGATTCGAACGGAAACATGCGTTCAAAGACTGTCGATGTATCAACAAATGAAAATGACCCAATAACGAAAGAAATTGACATTAGTGCTGACGAAGTAATAACAAGTTGCCCTAATTGGTCTCTTCCTCCGAATACCACCATGGCGATTGGAATGGGGGCAAGTGTAAATGCTTCAGAAAACGGACGTATCTTCGTCAGTATCTCTGGCAACACATGGTATTTTAATCCTAGCTCTTTAAATTTAAGTACTGTTTATCCTACTGTTATTGGAGCTCAACCTAGTGCGTGTAGCGACATAAAAATTGTAATTACCAATGCAGCGGATTATTTATATGATCCTACTAATTCATGTCAAAAAGCAACTTCACCACAAAAAGCCATTTGTAAGCAAGGTTGTAAAGAATGTAGAGAGTAAGAGTAGACGACAGAGCAACTAATCAATGATTGATTAGTTGCTCTGTATTGAGACTATAGTAACTTGTTTCTGTTGTTTCGTGACCCTTAACCACTTTAATTTCCGCCAATTGTTCACAATCGATTATTTTTTAACCTAATAGCTGTGTAAGTATCCTGCCCATCTTGAATTGTATAAGCGCCTAGTGTTTAATACATAATTTTCGCGAGAGTGGCGAAATTGGTAGACGCGCTGGATTTAGGTTCCAGTGGGGAGACCTGTGAGAGTTCGAGTCTCTCCTCTCGCATATTAAAAAGGGGTTTAAAAATTATGACAGTTAAGGTTACTAAATTAGAGGGTCTTTCCAGAAAATTGGACGTAGTGGTCCCTGCACAACGTTTTCAAGAAGCTTATCAAGAACGTTTAAAAGAAGTGGCAAAAAACGTTCGTGTCCCTGGATTTCGCTCAGGTAAAATTCCCTTCGATGTGATCGAGAAGAAGTTTGGTAAAATTGTTATGTCGGATGTAGCCAGCGAGTTAATGCAATCAGGTTTCCAACAAGCGGTTACTGACAACCAATTGAAAGTGGCAGGTTCACCGCAAGTCACTCCTGGAAAAATCGCAAAGGATCAAGATTTACAATTTGAAGTAGCCTTTGAAACCTTACCTGAAATCCAATTAGCCGATTTCAAACAAGCCAAAGTAGAGAAATATACTGCACAAGTAACCGAAGAAGACCTGGATAAAATGGTCAAAAAATTACAGCGTCAGCATGCCCATTGGCATGCGGTTTCCCGTGCTGCTGCACTAGAAGACCGGGTAAAAATTGATTTTGATGGTTTTATTGAAGGCAAGCCCTTTCCAGGCGGCAATGGTAATGATTTTGTTTTGGAATTAGGTTCGCGTCAAATGATTCCAGGATTTGAAGAGGGTTTAATTGGTGCTAACGCCAACGAGGATCGCAGTATTGATGTGGTTTTCCCCCAAGATTATCCTGCAGTGCACTTGGCTGGAAAAAATGCAACTTTCAAAATAAAAATTAAGGAAGTTCAAGAAGCCCACCTTCCGGAATTAGATCAAGCTTTTTTTGATAAATTGGGTATTAGAAACGGCACTATTGAAGAATTAAAGAAAAATTTGCGCTCAGATATGAATAAAGAATTAAATAACCGGTTAGCGGCCAGACTCAAAGATCAAGTTTTAGATGCCCTGATTGCACTGAACCCTATTGAGATACCTCAAAGTATGGTCGAAGATGAAATCAAACAATTACAAGAAATTGCTAAGCAGCAGATTTCTGCTCAACCTGGTTGGAAAGGTAAAGATGCCAAGAAAATCCAACTCCCGCGAGACCCTTTTGTTAACCAAGCAAAAAAACGAGTCGTTTTAGGATTATTGATTGGTGAACAAGTTAAACGATTAGGTATTAAATCAGATAAAAATAAAGTACGAGAAAAAATCAATGAGATGGTAGCCGCCTCTGGGTATCACAATCCTGAGGAAATGGTAGCTTGGTACTATCAAAATAAACGTTTACTCAGTGAAATTGAAACTTTAGTTTTGGAAGATCAAGTTGTTGACAAGTTATTGGAAGAAGCTCAAGTCTCTGAAAAACACGTTTCTTACCAAGAAGCCTTTGCTAACCAGCCACAGCAAACCTAATATTAATTTAGAAAACTTATTTGAAAGGAAAGCATCATGAGCAATAAAATACCCATGAGACAGCAATTAGTACCCATGGTCATTGAGCAAAGCGCTCGAGGTGAACGCGCCTACGATATCTATTCTAGGTTATTAAAAGAAAGGATCATTTTTTTAGTAGGGCCAATCGAAGAACATTCTGCTAATTTGATTGTGGCCCAATTACTTTTTTTAGAATCTGAGAATCCTTCGAAAGATATCTCTTTATATATCAATTCCCCAGGCGGAGCAGTCAATGCTGCTTTAGCCATTTATGACACTATGCAATTTATTAAACCCGAAGTGAGTACCTTGTGTACCGGTCAAGCAGCTAGTGCTGCAGCTTTACTATTAGCCGGCGGCGCTAAAGGCAAGCGTTTTTGCTTACCCCATTCCACAGTGATGATTCACCAGGTTTTAGGCGGGTACCAAGGGCAAGGTACTGATATACAAATTCATGCCAGAGAGACTCAAAGAATTAGCGATTTAATAAATCAAATTTTGGCAAAACATACTGGCCAAAGCATCAAACAAGTGGAAAAAGACACCAATCGAGATTTCTTTATGGATGCCCACCAAGCCATCAATTATGGCTTGGTGGATAATGTATTCGAAGCAAGACAATAATTTTTTTTATCAAAATAACAGCGCATTTTCAGAGCCGCTATTTTCAAAAATTGCCAAGGTGCTAGCCTGCGGCTGGGGTATTTATATGAAATGCAAATAATTAAATCGATTCAACACATCTTGAAAAACCTACAAACTGCCCATACTTGCAAATAAGAGGTGTTAAATGAGTGCCGACAAGCCTAAAACTTTATATTGTTCGTTTTGTGGAAAAAGTCAAAATGAGGTGCGGAAATTAATCGCAGGACCTTCAGTTTTTGTTTGCAATGAATGTATCGCCCTTTGTAATGATATTATTCGCGAAGAAGAGCGTGCTCAAGGGGCCAATGTTGAGAGCGAACTACCTAAACCTCAATATATTAACCAGCGGCTAAACGATTATGTTATCGGACAAGAGGTTGCCAAAAAGACCTTATCCGTAGCGGTTTATAATCACTACAAACGGCTTCGGCATCAGATTGATCCAGCCAAAGAAGTGGAGCTCGCCAAAAGTAATATTTTGCTAATTGGGCCCACAGGATCAGGAAAAACTTTGTTAGCCCAAACGCTAGCCAAAGTCTTAGACGTGCCTTTCGCGATTGCCGACGCCACCACACTGACCGAAGCAGGTTATGTCGGCGAAGATGTTGAAAATATCATCCAAAAGTTACTACAAAGATGTGACTATAACGTTGAAAAAGCTCAGCGCGGCATTATCTACATCGATGAAATTGATAAAATTGCTAGAAAAAGTGAAAGCCCCTCTTTAACCCGCGATGTCTCCGGCGAAGGGGTCCAGCAAGCTTTGCTCAAACTGATTGAAGGAACGGTTGCCTCCATTCCACCTCAAGGCGGGCGTAAGCATCCACAACAAGAATATTTGCAGGTAGATACCTCCAATATTTTATTCATCTGCGGCGGAGCATTTGCCGATCTCCCTCGGATTATTCAACAACGGACCGACACCAGCAGCATCGGCTTCGGCGCCAAAGTCAAAGATAAAGAAGCACCTGCCGCCTCCACCGAATTGATGCGGTTGGTAGAGCCTGAGGATTTGATGAAATTTGGCTTAATACCTGAATTCGTGGGCCGTTTGCCGGTCATCGCCGTATTAGAAGAATTGAACCAAGCCGCTTTGATCCAAATTTTAACAGAACCTAAAAACGCGTTAACTAAACAATATCAAAAACTGTTTGCTATGGAAGGAGTAGAATTAGATTTTAGAGATCGCGCACTGGAAGCCGTCGCTTCGCAAGCGATAAAGCGTAAATCCGGAGCAAGAGGTTTACGATCTATCGTTGAACAAAAACTGCTGGATGTAATGTATGAACTGCCGGCTTTGACTGGTCTGGAGAAAGTCATAGTGGATGAAAATGTCATTAATCAGGATGCCAAACCCATTTATGTCTATGACCATCAAAATGAAAACCGCAGAATTTCAGAAGGATAAATTTTATGCAAGAACAGTCACAAACTAAAGAATCACAAACATTTTTCCCCTTGTTACCGCTTCGGGATGTGGTGATTTTCCCGCACATGGTTATTCCTTTATTTGTTGGCAGGGCTGAATCGATCAAAGCACTGGAAGTTGCCATGGCAATGGACAAACAGATTTTTTTAGTGGCGCAGAAAGATGCCTCTGTCGATTCTCCAGCGCCTGCTGACTTATACAACATTGGCACAATAGCCACAGTTTTACAGTTATTGCATCTTCCAGATGGCACAGTCAAAGTATTAGTTGAAGGAGTTCAAAGAGCCCGGATCATTGAAATCAAACAAGAGAAGGGTTACTTAGGCGCAGAATTGGAGTTAGTAACCGACATTGGCGCTTTAGATGATACCGAAGTGGTTGTGTTGATGCGCAGCGTGCTTGCTCAATTTGAAGAGTTAATCAAATTAAACAAGAAAATCCCTACCGAATTGCTCACTTCTCTTAGAAATATCGAAAATCCGGGGAATTTAGCCGACAATATCGCAGCACATCTCAGCATCAAAATCGCCTCGCGTCAGGATATTTTAGAGAAAATCGATATTCGTGAACGTCTTGAGCTATTACATAAGTTGTTGAGTGAAGAACTGGACCTAGTCGAAGTAGAAAAGAGAGTGCAGGGCAGGGTCAAACAACAAGTCGAAAAGAGTCAAAGACAATATTATCTCAGTGAAAAAATCAAAGCGATTCAAAAAGAACTGGGAGAAATGGAGGAAGGCGGCGGTTCATCTGATGAAATTAAAGAACTGCTGAAAAAAATTCTGGAAGCGCAAATGCCGCAAGAGGCAAAAGAAAAAGCGGAAGCCGAACTAAACAAATTAAAAATGATGTCTCCCATGTCTGCTGAAGCCACTGTTAGCCGTAATTATTTAGATATCTTGATTCAAGTTCCCTGGACTAAATTTAGTAAAACATCCCATGACTTGGAAAAAGCAGAAGCAATTTTAGATACTGATCACTATGGCTTAAAAGAAGTTAAAGAACGAATCTTAGAATATTTAGCCGTGCAGCAGCGCGTTAAAAAGATGCGCGGCCCTATCTTGTGCTTAGTAGGCCCGCCCGGAGTAGGTAAAACTTCCTTGGGTCAATCGATTGCAAACGCCACAGGCCGTGAATTCGTACGAATTTCACTGGGAGGTGTGCGCGATGAAGCGGAAATTCGTGGTCATCGCCGGACTTATATCGGCGCGTTACCGGGTAAAATTATCCAAAAACTATGCAAGGTGAAAGTACGCAATCCTTTGTTTATGTTAGATGAAGTCGATAAAATGGCGATGGATTTTAGAGGGGATCCGGCTTCTGCTTTATTAGAGGTATTAGACCCTGAACAGAATTTTGCTTTCAATGATCATTACTTGGAAGTCGATTACGATTTATCAGATGTCATGTTTATCGCTACAGCCAATTCTATGGATATTCCAGCGCCTTTATTAGACAGAATGGAGGTGATTCGTTTAGCGGGCTACACAGAACAAGAAAAACTGAATATTGCTAAAAAATATTTGGTTCCCCGACAAATCAAACGCAGCGGTTTGAAAAAGAAGGAGTTAGCATTCACTGACGGTGCTATCTTAGAAATTATTCAAAATTATACTCGTGAAGCAGGGGTAAGAAATTTAGATCGGGAAATTTCTAAATTGTGCCGTAAAGTAGTTAAAGAAATTATTCTCAAAAAGAATAAGAAAAAAGTCATGATTACCAGGCGCAGCATTGAAAAATACCTGGGCGTCAAACGCTTCCGTTTCGGCTTAGCTGAAAGTGAAAATAAAGTAGGCCAAGTCACCGGATTAGCCTGGACTGAAGTGGGTGGTGAGCTGCTAACTATTGAGGCCCAAGTTGTGCCTGGTAAAGGCAAGTCTTTACAAACCGGCCGGTTGGGCGATGTGATGCAAGAATCGATCCAGGCTGCTATGACAGTAGTTCGCAGCCGAGCCGAATTGTTCGGCATAGAGGGAGATTATTTCCAAGAGCAGGATTTTCACGTCCACGTGCCTGAAGGGGCTACGCCTAAAGATGGTCCTAGCGCTGGCATCGCCATGTGTACCGCTTTAGTCTCGGCGATCACTCGCATTCCGGTTCGAGCCGATGTGGCTATGACTGGAGAAATAACTTTGCGTGGTAAAGTGTTGCCAATTGGAGGTCTAAAGGAAAAATTACTGGCAGCGCTGCGTGGAGGAATTAAAACTGTTATTATTCCAGAGGAAAATCGTAAAGACCTAAAAGAAATTCCTTCTGAAGTCATTCATCAAATTCAAATCCATCCGGTCCAATGGATTGATGAAGTTTTGCAGCTAGCGATGACTTCTATGCCTGAGCCATTAATCAAAGTCGGCGCCCCGAGAGTGGACCTGGACGCTGAAAAAGAAAAGAAAGGTAAGCATCAATCAGAAAGCAGCACTCACTAAGGAGGTGCTGGGATTTATGAATAAAAATGCTAAACCTGCTTTTCATGAACAGGAATTGCGAAATAAAATCACTCGAGTTTTAGAGCAAGCCCAGCATAGAGGCATGGACGCTGCAGAGGCTGGTGTTTCCGTGGAAACCGGTTTTAGCGTGGAAGTTCGGGGCGGTGAAGTAGAGACCGTTGAGCACCATCAAGCTAAGGCTTTACAAATCACCGTCTATCATCAACTGCGCAGCGGTTCGGCAACCACTTCAGATTTGACTGTCGAAGCTTTATTGGCTGCCGTTGATAAGGCTTGTGCGATCGCAAGCTATGGTGGCGAAGACCCTTGTGCAGGTATCGCCGAGCAAGAGTTTTTAGCCTTTGAATACCCGGATTTAGAGCTTTTTCATCATTGGAAAATCTCTCCGGCTGAAGCCATTAAAAAAGCCATTGAATGCGATAAAATAGCTCGCGGGCAAGACCCTCGCATCACCGATGCGGAAGGAACCCATCTTAGCAGTTACGATTCTTACAAAATTTATGGCAATACCAATGGCTTTGTCGGTGGCTATCCACAAAGTTTGCAGTCCCTCAGTTGTTGTGTGGTGGCTCAGTTTGAAGACAGCATGCAACGAGAATTTGAATACACCACTGCTCGTGCTGCTGCTCAACTAGACGACATAGCTACTGTCGCAAAATCAGCAGCTCAAAAGGTATTACAAAGACAAGGTGCTCGGCGCTTAACTACTCGCCGCTGCCCAGTCATTTTTCACGCCCCTATGGCGCGAGGATTATTATCGCATTTTGTTAGTGCAATCAGTGGACGTAATCTTTATCAAAAGGCTTCCTTTTTGTTAAATCAGCTCGGTGAGAAAATTTTTCCCGATTTTATCCATATCTATCAAGAGCCGCACTTGCTGAGAGCGTTAGCCAGCGCGCCTTTTGATTCCGAGGGGGTTAGCACTAAAAATCAAGATTATGTGCGGGATGGCGTATTATTGAGTTATATATTAGGCTGTTATTCAGCCCGTCAATTAAAGCTGCAAACTACAGGAAATTCCGGCGGAGTTTATAATTTAGGAATTAGTCATAGTGACTTAAATTTAGAGGCCCTGTTAAAAAAAATGGGCAGCGGTTTATTGATTACTGAATTAATGGGGCAGGGGATTAATATCGTTACCGGTAATTATTCTCGCGGAGCGGGAGGCTTTTGGGTGGAAAATGGCGCCATTCAATATCCGGTGAATGAAATTACAGTAGCCGGGCAGCTTCAAAATATGTTTAGAGGTATTCAGGCGATTAGTAATGATACCGACATCCGGGGCAGCATCAGATCAGGCTCTATTTTAATTGATGAAATGACCATTGCGGGAGAATAAATTTCCAATACCACAAATCCATAGGGTACAATAGATATAATTTTAGTTAATTAAAGGAGATATTAATGCGTAACAGAAAAGGTAATTCTTATGGCGGTTCTTTAAAAATGTTTCCAAGTAATGATGATAGTAAAGAGATTAGTGCAGGGTTGATAGAATTGCCAGAAGTTTCAAAATTTCAACCGGAGCAAAAACTAACTCCTTTAGAAATTTTAAATAAAGAGCTTCAAAATCCTCCTGTAGCTATTTTTGCTGGGACCTCCCGCAATAAACTCATCACTTTTAATTCTGCAGTCAATATGTATTATTTAGTGTATAAAGATTGGCAAATAGGAACATTAGCGAACCAAGAAATTCAACAAAAATACAAAATTAAAGCTGCACCTGCTGATTATTCTATTGTGCAAATGATAGCACCAGAATATGCCTGTGAGCCTCAATTTGGTGGCAAATTAGCAGTTCCTAATAAAAAAATATATATTCTTCGGTATATGAGAAAGGACCTAGTTAAAATTATTGATCCGGCGCTATTAGACAAAATACCGGCATATACTCCTCCGCCGGCAGCATCGGCTGATAGCCTTAGCTCGTCATCTTCGTGCGCTTCCTCTGCTACTTCAATATAACTTTTTATGATTCTCCGAACCGGTTGTTAATCAGTTCGGAGATTTTTTCCATGGCCGAATTTTCATCTGCTCCTGAAGTAATTAATTCAATTTCCGATCCTTGAGCAGCGCCTAACGCCATGACGTTAATAATATCTTTGGCGTCGGCTTCATATTCCTGATAGCGGATAACCACACTGCTTTGGAAGCGTGCCGCTAAGTTGATCAATTTCATCGATGCTCTGGCATGTAGCCCGAGTTTGTTAAGAATAATTAGCTTTTTTATTAACAAATTGATACCCTTCATACTTAGCCCAGAGGAAAATATTCACAATCTATGGAACAAATTAAAAAATTTCGGCTCCATAGTCATTAACCATGTTCAGTGGTCTTTTCTTTGTGCTTTTTAAGTTGGCGGCGAACTTTATCTACCAACTTATCAATACTTTCGTAAATATTTTCACAGCCTGCTTCCGCATGAATCTGCGTGCCCGGCAGAGAAATATTGATTTCAGCAATTTGATTTAATTTTTCCACACGAAAAGTTAAATGAATATGATTAATTTTTTCCACTAGTGAAACGATTCTTTTTAATTTTTTTTCAGTATAATTTCGAATAGCTTCAGTAATTTCGATATTTTGACCGGTCAATTGTATTTGCATGGTAATACTCCACTACAAAATAAAATGTTCACCTAGATAAACCTCACGGACTTTGCGATTATTCAAAATATCCTGAGGTGAACCCTGTGCCAACGTTTCACCTTCACTGACTATGTAAGCACGTTGGCATATATCTAAAGTTTCTCGCACATTATGGTCAGTAATCAATACACCAATGCCACGTTCAGATAAATGAGTAATAATTCTTTTAATATCCACTACAGAAATAGGATCAATTCCGGCAAAAGGCTCATCCAGCAGAATGAATTTTGGGTCTCTAGCTAAAGCCCTGGCAATTTCCGCCCGGCGGCTTTCGCCCCCGGAAAGACTGATGCCAACCGAATCTTTGATATGTTCAATGTGGAATTCCTGCATCAGATGATGCAGCTTGTCAATTTTCTGTTTACGGTTAAGGTCTTTTCGTAACTCCAATATACTCATAATATTGCGCGCAACGGTCAGTTTACGAAAAATAGACCTTTCTTGAGGTAAGTAACTTAAACCCAATCGAGCCCGCTTATGCAGAGGTTGGCGAGTGATTTCTTGATCATCCAAAAACACTTGGCCGCCATCAGGTATTATCAGGCCAATGATCATGTTAAAAGTAGTGGTTTTGCCTGCACCGTTGGGGCCTAAAAGGCCGACCACTTCTCCTTGACTAATTTGAACGGATACGTTTTTAACGACTCTTCTGGATTTATACTGTTTGCTTAAGTTATTAGCAGTTAATTGAGTCATAAGCCTTATGGGTGCGAATTAAACTGGTGGGGTTGAATAATCATTTCCGTTCGTTCCTTGCCTTGGCCAGGTGAGGAATGAACCACTCCATTGATCATATCGTACCATATGTGCGGACCACTGAAAATGTTTCCTCCTTGATTGACACGGCCTTTGCCTTCTAAAGTAACAATTTTTTTCAGAGGATCATAGGTGATGACTAGTGCTTCTACGTACATACGGTCGTTATTCGGTTGTGGTAGTGTGTTGTAATGTGCTGGTTGCCCATAAGCAATGATTTTTTCAATTTGATTATTGTTCGTAGGGGACTGGTAAATAACAATTTTATCTCCATCTAAGTGAGAGCTGCCTTGTTCTACCTGAACATTGCCTTGGTAAGTGATAGTATGTTGATTACGATCATAGGTTGCAGTGTCGGACACAACATGCATTACCGCAAGGCGATCGGTTTCCAAGGCAAAAGCACCAACGCTAAAAAAAGTAGTCCAAACCCATAAAATAATTCTATTTAAATTTTTAATGTGCATCTTTTGGTACATAACGGCCTCTTACCGAAGACAATAATTTAAATATACCTGCTTTGAAATCAGCTTGCATGCCAATGGCTGCGATTTGGGCGTCTGAACGAACAATTTTTACCGCTTGATTGGTTTGTGCGTAACCACGATGGGGGAAAATGGTTAGTGCGGTGGTAGTCATAGTGGTTTCAGGATAGCCGGGTTCAGGAGTTTGATGAATAATGACATTGCCCCAAAGTTCAATTTGCTCTGTATTATGCAACGCTTTACCTTCAATAGCCTGAATAGTCCAGGGAACTCTTTGCTGGCTGTAAGCCAATACATAAGGATGATCAAAAAAAGAAGTGTTTTCTTGTGCATAATGGGTCACCTTAGGAGATTCCATAATCATATGAACTTGGCCTTGGGTGTCATATTCTGTGAAACGGGCTTGTATCATGTAACCATCTAATATCCCTGGAGCAAGAGACTTAGATTTGGGGTGTTTACCTGAATAAAAAAAAATCCAGACGCTGAGCACTACTACAACAATAAAAAAAATAGTCAACCAACGTGTCATAGCCGTGGTATTTCCAAACAGGAATAAGCTAACAAGCGGTCACATATTTCTCTAACTGCCCCTTCACCGCCTTTTTTAGTTGTGTGCCAATGAGCAACTGCTTTTACTTCTTGGCAGGCGTTGGCGACCGCGATACTTAAGCCAACGGCCTTCATTACCGGTATATCCGGCAGATCATCGCCCATATAAGCTGTTTGTAACGCAGCAATATTGAGTTGTTTGAGTAATTGATTGAAAACAGCCAGCTTATCTGTGCATCCTTGATAGACGTGCTGTATTTGCAGTTCAGCCATTCTTCTGGTTACACTAGCGCTGCTTCGCCCTGAAATAATCGCCACCTCAATACCCGCTTTTTGTAGATTCTTGATACCGACGCCGTCATGGATGTGAAAACGTTTAATTTCAGTTCCTTGTTCAGTGATCCAAATGGTTCCATCGGTTAAGACACCATCCACATCAAGTATCAAGCATTTAATCGTAAGCGCTTGACTCATAGTTAAGTCACTCTCGCTTGGAGTAAATCATGGATATGGATGATACCGATGGGCTTGTTTTCAGCATCGATGACCACCAGGGCAGTAATCTTATTGGCTTGCATTAATTGCAGAGCAGTGACTGCCAGAGTTTTCGGAGTTAAGGTAACACAGCGGGTGGTCATCACCTCGCCCACGGTGGTTTTATGGATGTCACAACCTTTATCAAGCGCCCGGCGCAAATCCCCGTCAGTGAAGACGCCTTTTAAATAATCTTGTTGATCGACAATAGTGGTCATGCCGAATCGTTTACGTGTTACTTCCAACAAAGTCTGATTGAGTAAACAATCGGCCTTAACTTTAGGAATTTCATTGCCGGTATGCATTAAAGAATCTACATAAAGTAATAATTTTTTGCCTAAAGAACCGCCGGGATGCGACAAAGCAAAATCTTGTGCCGTAAAGCCCCGTTCTTCTAATAATGCAATAGCCAAGGCGTCACCGGCGACCAAAGCTGCTGTGGTGCTGGAAGTAGGAGCTAGACCTAACGGACAAGCTTCCTGTTCAACGCTGACATCAATGTGGACATTTGCAATAATGGCTAAAGTAGATTGCGGTTTACCGGTTAATGCAATGATTCCTACCCCCAAACGCTTCAAAGATGGCAGTAAATTAATAATTTCAGGGGTTTCTCCTGAGTTGGAGAAAATAATGATCACATCCTGAGGTGTAATCATGCCCATATCGCCATGGCTAGCTTCACCCGGGTGAACAAATAGCGCCACAGTTCCTGTGCTTGCCATTGTAGAAGCAACTTTTCGAGCGATATGGCCGGATTTGCCGATGCCCATTACCACAATTCTTCCCTGGCACTCTAGTAGCAATTGACAAGCGTTGGAAAAATTATGATCTATTTTTTGTTCAAGCGATTTGATGGCTTCCAGTTCAGTTTTGATGACTGCTTTCCCTAATTGGCGCAGTCTTTCTGTTTTTAAGTTTTTGGAAGGGGCCGGTACTGGTTGTAAAGTTTCAAGCATATTTATTATGTCCACAAAAGGTAGTAAGATTATAAACCAGAACTTGATTTTTGGAAATAAAATGCTTGAAAGCAGTACGGTAGACACAGTCGTTAAAATCCGTCAATTATATTTTTCACGCTCTGGCAGACCGATATTTAAAGGCATCGATATCGATGTTCCTCGAAATAAGATAATTGGTATTATGGGCCCAAGCGGAACCGGTAAAACGACTTTATTAAACTTGATCGGCGGCCGTTATCGTCCAGATTCGGGTACTATTTCAGTTTATAATAAAAATGTTGCGCAATTATCTCGTCAAGCACTCTATAAATTACGCAGAGGGATCGGTGTTTTGTTTCAAGAAGGAGCGCTGTTCACAGATTTAAATGTTTTTGAAAATGTAGCCTTCCCGTTGCGTGAACATACCAATCTACCTGAAGACATGATCGAAAATTTGGTACGAATGCAATTAAACGCCGTTGGACTCAGGGGTGCTGTAAATTTAAGAATTGATGAATTATCTGGAGGTATGGCTCGCCGAGTAGCTATGGCTCGAGCCACTGTATTGGGACCGGGGTTGATGCTTTATGATGAACCGTTTACCGGTCAGGACCCTATTTCAAAAGGAGTTTTGGTTAAATTGATCAAAGAATTAAACGATGCTTTGGGGTTAACTTCGATATTGGTTTCTCATGACGTTGCAGAAACCACCCAAATTGCCGATTACATCTATATTTTGGCCGGCGGCAAAGTCATTGGACAAGGTCCGCCCAAAGAGTTGCTCAGTACTAAAATTCCAGAAATTGAACAATTTACTCATGGACTACCGGATGGTCCAGTCGCTTTTCATTTTCCTGCTAAAGAATATTCTGAGGATTTAAATTTGTGATTAATTACTTTCAAAAATTAGGGAAATCCGGCCTAAATTTCTGTGAACAATTAGGCATTTCAGGGATTTTTTTAATCCGGGCTATTTTTTGCCGGCCAAAATGGAGTCAAGCTTGGCCTTTGTTTGCTGCCCAGTTGTATAAAGTGGGTGTATTATCGCTACTGATTATTTTAGTTTCAGCACTATTTATTGGTATGGTGGTGGCTTTGCAAGGTTTCAATACCTTAAGAAAATTTGGTGCTGAACAAGAATTAGGTCAATTAGTGGCGTTGAGTGTGGTTAGAGAATTAGGACCAGTGGTAGCTGCGCTGTTATTTGCCGGCAGAGCGGGTTCAGCGCTAACAGCGGAGTTAGGGTTAATGAGAGCCACCCAACAAATTAATGGCATGGAAATGATGGCCGTGGACCCTATGTGGCGTGTGGTTGCGCCCAGGCTATGGGCAGGTTTTGTGGCTATGCCGGCTTTAGCGGTTCTTTTTAACATGGTGGCGATCATGGGCGGGCATTTTGTTGGCGTAACTTGGTTGGGAGTGGATAACGGCGCCTTTTGGTCTAATATGCAGGATGCAGTAAATTTTAAAGAAGATATTCTAAACGGTATTATTAAAAGCCTGGTTTTTGGCTTTATTATTACCTGGGTTGCCATTTTTCAAGGCTTTCATTCAGCGCCTAATGCCGCCGGAATCAGTCGTGCCACCACGCGAACGGTGGTTTTTTCGTCGTTACTAATTTTGGCATTAGATTTCGTACTGACATCCTTAATGATGGGTGGTTGGTAATTTATAAGAGGTAAGCATTGTGAGAAACAGAACTATTGAAGTGATCGTTGGCCTATTCATGGTGCTGGCTTTTTTAGCCTTGATTTTTTTGGCTTTTGAAGTCAGTGGTATCAATTTTAGTTCTCATAAAACTTATTACCTTACTGCGGATTTCGATGATATTGGCAGTTTGAAGGTACGTGCTCCAGTACAAGTTTCTGGAGTCACTGTCGGCCGAGTCAGTGATATTAATCTCGATCCTAAAACTTTTCGCGCCCGGGTAACACTAGAAATCAGTGCTCAGTACAATGATTTACCCATAGATACCAGCGCGAGTATCTTTACCCAGGGAATTTTAGGCTCCAATTACATCGCTTTATCACCAGGTTACGAAGCAGAAAATTTAAAGTCGGGCGGGCATATCGATACTACACACTCTGCTTTGATCTTAGAAAATTTAATCGGACAGTTGCTGTTTAGTCTAAAATCAGATAAAAGCAAGCAGCCTGAAGGACAAAGTTCTTCAGCAAGTGATTCATCTAAATAATTTAGGAGCTTAATATGAAATCGTATTTACGAAATTGGTTATTATTGTTGCCATTTGCCTTGTTATTCATTTTGGGAACATCCCAGGCGCAAGTTGCTTCACCGGTTACTGTATTAAATACTGCCGCAAATCAAATGTTGGCTAGTTTGGCGCAAAATAAAGCCAAGCTCAAACAAAATCCGAATATCATTTACGGGATCGTCAGCAAAAATTTGTTGCCCTATGTTGATGTCGATCGTATGTCAATGGCCGTGGTAGGTAGACAAGCCTGGACTAATGCCACTCCGGCGCAAAAAAGTGAATTTATTAATCAATTTACCCATTTGGTGACTTCCACTTACGCAGCGGCGTTAGCTTCTTATGACGATGACCGGGTGCAATTTTTTCCATTACGGGCAGATTTTAATACCAGCCGGGCGTTGACGGTTCGAAGCGCCATTATTCGCCGCACTGGGCAAAAAATTGCGGTGGATTATAATGTGGTACGCAGCGGAGATACTTGGAAAGTGTATGATTTTAGTATCGAAAATGTCAGCATGGTACAAAGTTATCGATCCCAGTTTTCTGATGTGTTGGCCAGTCAAGGTATGAATGGTCTATTGCAACGTTTGAAAGCCCACAACAAAAACACCTAAAACCATGACAAAAGAACAAGAACTGACTTGGTCTGAGGATGGCCAAGAACTGCAAGTTCATGGCTCGATTAACTTTAAAAACGTAGTGAGATTGAGACAGGAAGGACAGGCTTGGCTCGCTGAACGAGCTCCTGAAGATTCGACCGTTGATTTGGGAGCGGTTACCCAAAGTGATAATTCCGGTCTGGTGCTATTGGTTTCATGGTTTCAAGATGCTAAAAAATACAAAAAGAGATTGCGATTTGTAAATATTCCACAATTTGTACAACAGATGGCGCAAGTATTTGGTTTGAATACTATATTATTTAATATCGAACAATAGTCGTAACAAGAGTAAGAATAGATGGACAAATTAGTTATTACAGGTTGCCGCAATCCCTTAGCCGGTACGGTCACAATTTCAGGTTCCAAGAATGCAGCGTTGCCTATTTTGGCTGCCACGCTGTTAACTACTAAACCGGTCACATTAACCAATATTCCGCATTTACGGGACGTGACCACAATTTGTGGTTTACTAAGCCGTTTAGGTGCGGAGGTGACATTTGACCAAAATGGTGTGGTTCGCATTAACGCTCAGCAGATTACCAGCACCCAAGCGCCTTATGAGCTGGTAAAAACCATGCGGGCTTCGATAGTGGTGTTAGGCCCATTGCTAGCTCGTTGTGGCCAGGCCGAGGTGTCATTGCCGGGCGGCTGCGCTATTGGTCCTCGTCCTGTCGATATTCATCTGGAAGGGATGCGTGCTCTAGGGGCGGAAATTGAAATTAAAAACGGATTTATTCACGCTTATTGTCATGGCCGGTTAAGAGGTACAGAATTGGTCTTAGAAAAAGTCACAGTAACCGGGACTGAGAACCTCTTAATGGCTGCATCATTGGCGCATGGTCGAACCATTATCCGCAATGCTGCTAAAGAGCCTGAAGTCAGCGATTTAGCAAACTTTTTAGTCTCATTGGGTGCTCAAATCCAAGGAATCGGCACCGAAACTCTGGTTATCGACGGAGTGGAGCAGTTAGGTGGAGGAGAGTATTCGATCATGCCCGATCGGATTGAAACCGGTACTTACTTGGTTGCTGGTGCGGTCACCCGAGGCAATGTCCGCCTTGAGAAAACCGATCCTAAAACATTAGTGACCACTTTAGATAAACTCATTGAAGCCGGAGCTGAAATTCAGGTTGGTTCGGACTGGATTGAATTAAATATGAAAGGCCAGCGTCCCAAAGCAGTTAACGTTTACACTGCTCCTTATCCCGATTTTGCCACTGATATGCAAGCGCAATTTATGGCATTGGATGTCTTGGCGGAAGGTAAGTCGGTTATTATTGAAAATGTTTTTGAAAACCGTTTTATGCACGCCCATGAAATGATGCGTATGGGGGCCGATATTCAAATTAGTGGCAAGCAAGCTGTATGCAGCGGCAACGAATATTTGATGGGTGCTCCGGTTATGGCAACGGATTTAAGAGCTTCAGCCAGCTTGGTGTTAGCCGCTTTAATGGCTAAAGGACAAACTACGGTTGACCGTATTTACCATATCGACCGGGGTTATGAACGAATTGAACAAAAACTACGTGCTTTAGGGGCTGATATCCAAAGGGTTCATACTTGATGGCCCATGGAATTATTTATACTCAGCAATTGATCAATTATCTAAATGAACAATTACAGCCCCATCGATGGAAAGATTATTGCCCCAACGGTTTGCAAGTTGCCGGTGTTCCTGAAATCAAGCATTTAGTCACTGCGGTGAGCGCTTCACAGTATGTTTTGGACGCTGCGGTTAAACTACGAGCCCAAGCGATCCTGGTGCACCATGGTTATTTTTGGAAAGGTGAAGACCCCTGCCTGATTGGCATTAAACGCCAACGGTTGGCCACCTTGTTAAATCATAATATCAATTTAATTGCCTACCATTTACCTTTAGACGGCCATCCTGAATGGGGTAACAATGTTCAATTAGCCCAGTTATTGCATCTGCGAATTACTGGTGAATTTGGTTATCAGCACGGCCCTGCAATTGCTTTGATCGGTGAATTACCGGCTTCGATGTCTGGAGCAGAACTATCAAAATTTTTAACGGTTAAATTAAACCGTCAACCTGTTTGGATTGAAGGCAATACCGATAAAATTAAACGTGTGGCGTGGACCACTGGAGCAGGGCAGAACATGATTGAACAATCGATGGACCACAATATCGATGCCTTTATTACTGGAGAGGTCTCAGAACGAACGACTCATTTAGCACGTGAAGCTGGGTTACATTTTTTTGCTGCGGGGCACCATGCAACCGAAAAATATGGTGTGCAAGCTTTGGGCAACCATCTTGCTGAGCAGTTTGGTATTATTTGTGAATATATCGATATTAATAATCCAGTTTAGCATTTTTAATTTTGGAAATGAGCATTATATATGATCATTCTAGGTGTCGAAACTTCCTGCGATGAAACCGCTGCGGCGCTTTATGATAGTGAGCGTGGCTTACTTTCGCATAAAATATACAGTCAAATTCCTTTACATGCGGTTTACGGTGGGGTAGTTCCTGAGTTAGCTTCTCGTGACCATATCCGCAAAACTTTGCCTTTGATCAAAGAATGTTTAGAAGAAGCGGAGATTCAGCCTGCAGAAATTCACGGGGTTGCCTATACTAAAGGCCCCGGATTGGTAGGTGCGCTTTTAGTGGGAGCGGCCATTGCCCGAAGCCTAGCATGGGCTTGGCAGGTTCCTGCTGTAGGAGTCAATCATCTGGAAGCGCATTTGATGGCGGTTATGTTAGAGCCTGATTGCCCTGAGCCTCCTTTCATTGCTTTGCTGGTTTCAGGCGGCCACACGCAACTTTTATCGGTGAAAGCAGCAGGCCAATATCAATTATTGGGAGAAACGGTCGATGATGCCGTAGGAGAAGCATTTGACAAAACCGCCAAACTGTTAGGTTTATCTTATCCGGGAGGCCCAGCCTTATCCAAACTGGCGGAACAAGGAGACCCTAGCCGGTTTCACTTCCCTCGGCCTATGGCGACTCATCCTGATTTAAATTTTAGTTTTAGCGGATTAAAAACTTTTGCAGCTAATTGCTTTGCTCAACATCGAAATGACCCTCAAATCCGTGCCGACATTGCCGCAGCCTTTCAGCAAGCGGTGGTAGATACATTATGGATCAAATGCCGCCGCGTTCTAAAGGGGATGGATAAACCCAGTTTAGTGATTGTGGGTGGGGTAGGCGCCAATCGCCAGCTTCGGCAACGTTTTCAAGAGGAACTATCTGCTCTGAATGGCAGGATATATTATCCCCGGCCGGAATTTTGCACCGATAACGCTGCAATGATTGCCTATACCGGTTATTTGCATTTAAAAGCAGGTGAGTGCGAACCGCTATCCATAGATGTGAAAACCCGCTGGGAATGGGCTTTATAAAAGTCTTCCATGCCGGCCGCCGGAGGACCGGCTTTTTCGATGATGGCCGGGGTTTTAAGTATTTTTAATTAAAATTATGTGCAATATGGATTAGGAGTAGTCGTTCCATTTTTTGAGGGGGATAAACTCTCGGGTGTTGACGGCGATAACGAAGAAGCATTGCCGGAATTAGACACTAGAAAACTTTGTGAATTTTGGCTTGTTTTAATTTGATCAGGAGGCGCCGGATGAATATGGGTTGCTTGCTCATCTATATCTTGGTCGTTAGATGAAGCCATAGGTCT
>JAFEDN010000190.1 GCA_018241585.1 Pseudomonadota bacterium
GCGATCCCTCATCAGGATAGGAGCTGATAGCTCATTTTTGCTTCAGCGGGAACTGTTGTTCAATTTATACATCCTAGAGTCGCAGCCATTAGTCTGTTGATATTTTGTTAATCAATGACAATCCCTGCTGTAATCTCATCGGTTTTTTGAATAACGTGTTTAATTCCATCGAGAAACAGGCAACGAGCTTGTAAGGCCACTTTGGCGTACCTTGCTACCTCTTGCCATTTTTTAGCCTGATCCCCTGTCAAATTGATTAACATTTGTAATGCCTGTGGAAAATGCTGACTGCCGTCCAACTCAATGTGCCGTTTAAAATAATACAATAAAGGTTGAATTGAGGATCGTTGTTCTGGATGCATATTTTGCTCTATTTGGTACACCAAGGGTGTAAACATGGAAGCAGTAATCGCTTCCCGCCCATAGACAAAAGCTGCAGCCAGTATATGCGTCTCACACGAGAAAAATTCAAAGGTAGTCTGAATAAATTGTTGCACAGCCGCGGACAACTTGCTACGGATTGCTGCTTGAATCAATGTTTCCTGCTGAAATAAATGTTGCAAAAAATTTTCAATTTGGTCAGTGTTGGCGCCAATTGATTTCATGGCGTTTAAATACAATTCAAAATGACTGCAATATCCTTGACCATCCTCGGTGCGATCCGCTTCTTCTTCCAATAAAATTTGGCCAATTAAGTGAGCACTATTCGGATCTTGCGGAGGAAACCAAGGCGCACGAGTCAAAACGATTCGAGCGTGCAATTCTTTTAGCAGGCACATAAAATCCCACACTGCAAATACATGGTGTTCCATAAAAATTCTTAAAGTGGCAAGAGAATTAATCTGTCGATACAGAGAGTGATATTTAATTTTATCAATTAATGGCTGAAGCTGTTGAGTAACGGATTCTATATTTTTCATGTTATTGGTCCCTTTTTATAGAATTAATGCTAATATTTCTTGAGTTTTTTGCTTGTCTAAAGGCTTGCAAAAAACCTTAGTCATGCCCGCTTGCAAGCAACGCTGCCGGTCTGCTTCATTTTGATGAGCCGAAAGCGCCACAATTATACTCGCTGGTTGCTTATTATGCTGTTGCAGTTCATGAATAGTTTGAGCGACCGTGCAACCGTCTTGATCCGGCAAACCAATATCCATGATAATCAAATCAAAATAGTTCTTTTGAGCTAGTTTTAACGCCTCTGCTCCATTACAAGCTAAAGTCACTTTCATGCCAAACGAAACGAAATGATGCTGCATGGCTTTGCGCACAATTTCGTTGTCTTCTACGATTAAGATTTTTTTCACCATTGGCTTGTCTAAAGTGAGCGATTGCGAGAGTGTAATTCTTGGATTGTGTTGAGCTGAAACTTTCGAAGTTATTTTAAATGGAATTAATAAACTAAAAGTAGCACCTTGCCGCTCTTTACTTTTAACAACAATCTCTCCTTTTAAATCTTTTACAAACCGCTTTACTACTGCCAAACCTAAACCAACACCACCATATTGACCATTATAAGAAGGACTTAACCTACTAAATAGATTGAAAATCTGCTTTTGTTGGTTTTCCGGTATACCAATACCTGTATCTTCAACGAGAAATTTTATTAAGGCCTGCTGCTCTTGGCGCTGAACTACTTGCACGCTAAAATTTACTTTTCCTTGATGGGTAAATTTAATAGCGTTGCTTAATAAGTTCAGTAAAATACGTCGAAGACGCATAGCATCACTGATTACATATCGGGGCACATTCTTATCCAAAGACAGCTTAAATTTCAGTTTTTTTTCCTTCATCGAAGGTTTGAGTAGATTCACGATATTTTGGATCACTTCAGCTAAATCAAATGAAGTGTTTTGCACTGGCCAATCCCCTGATTCGCATCGGGCAAACTCAATCACTTCGTTGAGTAAGTTCAGCAAAACTTGACCGGCCTTTAGCAAATCCGCCGCTGCCGCTTTGCCCTGCGCTGTTTGAACTTCTTGCTGTAATATTTCCGCCATCCCCAACAAACCGGTTAACGGTGTTCGTAAGTCATGGCTGATATTGGTAATAAATATCGATTTGGCTTGGTTAGCCGCTTCAGCCTGGCGTTTAGCTTGCTTTAGTGCTCGTTCTTTCTTTTTTAACTGAGTAATATCCGTAAAATAGCCAACAATACCTAATATTTTCTGATCTTTATCTAAAATTGGCAACTTACTGACTAAGGTAATTAGTTTCTTACCGTTCGGTAAAGCTAAAATTTCTTCTTGATTAGTCAGTGGATGTCCACTGAGCGTTTCTTGATCCCCTTGCTGGAATTCTTCAGACGAATGGCCTGGCGGTTGCCAATTTAATTCTCGATCGGTTTTACCAACAATATCTTCCGAAGACTGTAAACCAACTAAGCTGGCAAAATTTTCATTGCAACCTAAATAGATCGACTTCGTGTCTTTCCAAAAAAGATACTGTGGCAATGAGCGAGTGATATTTTTTAAAAAAACTTCCAGGATATGGGCTCTGTGTTCAGGTAAGCTTGGCTTCATGGTGTCCCTTGTGCTTATGGCTGAGTGACCAAATCACCACCCACCAGCGCGGAACGCCCAAGCGATCGGTTCGTTGGCCGCACTGGCTCATGAACTAAGATCGCCCACAGTAAGCCGTCGCCTTTGACTACGATTAAGCGATAAGCACTCCTCTTTGATCCCATTTGTTTTTTTAAAACAAACAGGCAGCAAACAACCGCATCGGGGATGCGCAGTAGCATGCTGTTATCAAAAGGGAAACCAACTCGCCTGAATCGGCAGTTTTTAAAGACGACAAGATTTGTTAAGCTATCGTTAGCCATTTAAGTTAGTTCCTTAAACTTAGGTGGTTAGTACGTGGCAGATGTTTGACGCATCTGCTGCGTACGTTTATATTGAAGCGCAGGTTTAAGAAAAATGCAAGTGTTATAGATAATTTATGATTCTTTAAAACTATTCTCAGTACACGATACAAAAATCGACTGTCGGAGTAAAGTTAGTCGTGAATTTTTTGAACATTCACTATTAAAATTAGGATATAATATTATTTTTAGTATTGTTCTTTAATTATTCGGTAACAGTTCAGAGGTATAAATTTGCAAACGCAGAACGGTTCAGATTTGGCGAAAAACTGGCCGAAAAACGCAGGCTACTCAAGCATATGTGAGTATTTTGAGGACGATTTTTCGTCAAATCTGAGACAATAGGAATTGGTTGACTCGATGTTCGTTATCAGAAACAGCGTTATAGTTCACCCAACCCACAACCACACGAACCACCGTTTTGAGTACACTCATCGTGTCGCTTGTGTTCTAAGATATTCCTTTAGTCCTTTGAGCTATGCTGTGAAGCTCCCGGCGACTCGTTACTTTCATTCGCCACCATTGACCGTTTCGTGCTTTTCCCCAATACACTGTAAATCCCAGGAATTTATAAGTCGGTAACCGGTTTCCTATTTTATGTTCCCGTGCTGCTACATTTTGGCCAGACCGGATGAGCCTGGATTTTTCCTGATGCATCATGAGTCCATATTTCTTCTCCACAATAGCCCCGTTCCAGCACGGATACGCCTTTTCCATCAGCGCACAGAGTGCATCGTGACAGCTACGACCCGGAGGGGACGTTGACCTCATCACCTCACAT
>JAFEDN010000191.1 GCA_018241585.1 Pseudomonadota bacterium
GATGGCGGCTGTTTTTAGCGGCCAAATTTTAGCGGCCGATCCTGCTCAAGTCACTTTAGCGACCGAAGCCACTTATCCACCTTTTGAGTCCATCAATAGTCAAGGTCAAATGGTTGGGTTTGATGTGGATGTCCTAAAGGCCATTTGTGTTAAAATCCAAAAAAACTGCCGCTTGGTCAATCAACCTTGGGATAGTTTGATTCCAGGATTAGAGTTGGGGAAATTCAACGTTATTTTCGGAGCGATCAATATTACCGAAGAACGCAAAAAACAAATTAATTTTACTAATCCTTATTATTTAGCCACTGGAGCCTTGGTTGCTCCTAAGGCTTTAAAACTAAGCTTAGACCCGCAAGTTTTAAAAAATAAAACCATTGGGGTTCAGGGGTCAACCACTTATGAAGATTATTTACGCACGGTGTACGGTCAAAATATTCAAATTAAACGTTATGGCAGCCTTCAAGATGCTTTTCTAGATTTACAATCTGGCCGAATCGATGCAGTCTTTGGTGATTCTCCGGTGATCTTGTCTTGGGTAAAATCACCAGGTGAAAATAGCACCTACCAAGTGGCTGGTACTGTCAAAGACGCCAAATATTTTAATAGTGGTTATGGTTTTGCAATGAAGAAAACCAACACGGATTTAGTGAATCAATTTAACCAAGGGTTAGCTGCCATCAAAGCGGATGGTTCTTATCAAAAAATAGTTCAGCAATATTTCGGGTCTAATCAGTGATAGAATTTGAGGGCTACGGTCTACAAATTTTATGGGGCGCCGGCACTACTATTGCTGTGGCAGTCAGCGCCTTGTTTTTTGGGTTAATCTTAGCTCTTTTAGGCGCTTGGGGTGAATTAAGCCGTAATGCCATTATCAGAAGACCTGTATTAACTATTACCGCGCTTATTCGAGGTGTGCCGGAACTGATAGTTTTGTTTGGCATTTATTTTGGCGGAAGCGCGTTATTAAGTTGGATCACTGGTAAAGACCTGCAAATTAATTCGTTCATTGCCGGTGTTTTTGCTTTAGGTCTGATTTTCGCCGCTTATGGCGCCCAAACCCTTCGAGGTGCTTTTTTAGCAGTTCCTTTTGGGCAACGTGAAGCTGCTCAGGCACTGGGGTTGCCATCGGCTTATATTTTCTGCCACATTTTATTCCCTCAAGCATGGCGTTATGCCTTACCCGGTATTGGCAATTTATGGTTAGTACTGTTAAAAGATAGCGCTTTGGTTTCGCTGCTGGGTTTATCTGATCTAATGAATAAAGCTCAGTTGGCTTCCAGCAATACCCATCAGCCTTTTAAGTTTTATATGATTGCGGCGATTATTTTTTTAATTTTAACCACACTTTCGCAATTGGCATTTAAGAAAGTATCACCGAAGACTATCGTATGACCACTTCCGATTTTTTTCAATATTTACCGGATATGTTTTCCGGTTTACTGATCACTTTAGAGTTGATGTTGGCTTCTATAGGGATCGGGCTATTTTTGGCTATTTTGCTGACTTTGTTAAGTGCTACCGGGAAATTTTATTTTAAAACGCCGATCGATATTTTTGTTTTTTTTATCAGAGGAACGCCATTACTAGTACAGATTTTTATTATTTATTATGGCAGCGGCCAATGGGCTTGGCTGCGCGAGACCTTTTTGTGGCAGTTTTTGCGCTATCCTTTTGGTTGTGCATCAGTAGCCTTAGCTTTAAATACCGCTGCCTATACCACCGCTTTGCTGGTGGGCGTTATTGCTTCTATCCCAAAAGGGGAGATTGAAGCCTGCCAGGTTCTAGGGTTTTCTAGATGGCAAATGCTGCACCGGGTGATTTTGCCCAGAGCTTGGCGCATAGCGCTTCCGGCTTACTCTAATGAAGTAGTAATGATTTTAAAAAGCACCTCTTTAACCAGCACCATTACCATCTTGGACTTGATGGGGGTGATGCGCCAGATGATTGCTCGAACTTACGAAGTGCTGCCATTTTTTATCATGGCCGGTTTTATCTATCTTTGTCTGAATGCCTTAATTATCGGAATTTTTAAACTTCTAGAAAACAGATACCGAGTTATTCTTTAGTAGCCTCCAGATTAAAATTTAGATAGCGCCCTAGTTCAACCCCGGAATTGAATTCGATATTAAACTGGTCAATTTATTGATTAGTATACTTATAAATAAGTATATATCATAAACACAATGCACTTGTGAAAAAGGATACTTTTAGCTATAGTTAAGATCGTATGGAAGAACTAATTGAAACTCTTTTGGAAGAAACTTTTGCGATCGTAGCTGAAGCTAAAGAAAGTATCCCACGGCAAATTGCTTTCAGTCAGTCCAAACAAATGGTGAAGGTCGCCATTGGCATGCGGCGCTCTGGAAAAACTTATTGTCTATATCAAAAAATTAATCAACTATTGAAGCAAGGGATTGATAACAGTGGCATTCTATTAATCAACTTTGAAGACGATCGTTTATTACCAATGACCAGCAAACAGATGGGTGCTTTGGTTGATGCGTTTTATACCTTGTATCCAAAAAATCACCAACGCTGTTGTTATTTATTTTTTGATGAAGTGCAAAATATCACCGGATGGGAAACGGTGGTACGCCGATTATTGGATACCAAAAATGTTGAGCTTTACCTCTCGGGATCATCGGCTAAGCTGTTAAGCACCGAAATTGCGACTTCTTTACGCGGGCGATCGTTGGCAACAGAAGTTTGGCCCTATAACTTCAGCGAATATTTAACGGCACATCAACTGAACCCGCCATCAGCTCCGTTCGGTCAACGAAGTTTTGATATAATGCGGCAATATTTATTGGATTTCTTCTCTATCGGTGGTTTCCCTGCAGTGCAGCACATGAATGATCATGATTGGCGTGAAACTTTGCAAGGCTATGTCGACACCGTTATATTACGTGATATTGTTGAGCGCTATGATGTCACTAATATTACATTGCTCAGATATCTCACCAAATGCTTGTTGGCTAATGCAGCCGCACCTTTTTCGGTCAATAAATTTTATAATGATGTGAAAAGCCAGGGATTTAAAGTTGGAAAAGAAACGGTTCATAATTACATGGATTATCTCGAAGATTCTTATTTGATATTCTCAGTGCCCTTATATTCAGAATCATTACGTGCTCAAAATATTCCAAAGAAAGTTTATGCTATTGATAACGGATTAATTCGCGCTAATTCATTAAAGATCAACGACACTCATAATCAGTTTTTGGAAAATCAGGTGTATTTAGATTTACGCCGGCAAAATAAAACCGTTTATTTCTACAATACTCAAGCGGGATACGGAATTGATTTTGTCACTGTGGCTAAAAATGGAGATCGTGAAATAATTCAAGTCACTTGGGATATGAACGATCCTAAAACTGCACAACGTGAACAACGCGCCTTACAAGCAGCGGAAGCAGAACTAAAAATTCCCGGGCGAATACTGACCCTCAGAGATTATTTAGAACCATTTCTAAATACGCGACCTGCCAAATAGATGTTCTAAAATCTAAACGAGGTGACATCCGGGTTTATGTGGGCGCCAGGATTTTTAATCCCAGGCTTGAAGTCAGTGAAGCGACTTGGCTGAGAGGGATGCTGGTAACCCCCCCATCCATCACTATGCCGCCGATCGGGAGTTTT
>JAFEDN010000192.1 GCA_018241585.1 Pseudomonadota bacterium
AAAACAGTGATTGGCGCGCTGATTTCCGGAGGAATCGGCATCGGCTTCGCGCTGGTCCTGATCTGTATGAAACGGCTGGCTAACAAAAAATTACTCCAAGTCTTAGGCCAAGGGGACACAGCGTATGAGCGGGACGTGGTACGTCCGGTGATGAAGGAAATCGCGCAGCGGATTAAGATCACTCACTTTATGAATGCAACAACCAATAAGGAATTAACGGCGTTTAAGAGTGCAGTGCGCAGCCTGTTGAGTGCGCTGGGACGCCGTCAGGTAGATTTAAATTTTAGCGAGATGAAAGAATCGAAAAGAGATGAGATCATCAATGAAATAGGTAATCAAACATACGGGTGGATGAAAGCCAAGCAGAGAGGCTGTGGCAAATCCTGTCCTGGATTGCATGCGTTCTTCAAACCACAATTAACTCCGGAAGGATTGCAAAACGGAGCAGAGGAGATTGCTGATCAAGTCGTGGAGGCTTTACGGACCATGACACACCGAGCTCAGGTAAGTCTGAGTGCCGGACTGTCGGTATCAGGCAGCCCTGTATTTCGAGAACCCAAAGACGAGCACGGTAGTATGGAACTGTCAGAAATTAATTCGTCATCGCAAAAAGGTTTTTGAGCTATTCAGTCGTCAGTGATTACTTGCTGGGTGATCCACCGGTTTTTTTGACTTTATCTGAATTTAGTTTTTTTTCGTCATCGTTTTTTTGTTGATCTTTCCATATGGTCATTGACGCACTCGAATGCTTCTGGTCACTGATTGAGCCGGCAGGCGAGCCAGTCGATGATCTTTCGGTACAAGTTATTTGAATTCCTATAATTTTCAGTTGTACCAAGTTTAGTATTTTTTTAGTCTCCATCAATATGGACCCTTCTTGCACACATAAATGGTGCTCTCTGTTCAATTGAGCCATGACTTGCATAATTAGCTGGAAAAGATAAGTAGCTTCCAGTGGGTATGTTCCCTCTAAGGACATCAAAGAAGTGAGGCTGCTCTGGCAATAAAAAAGTTGTTTTTGTATAAATTCTATAAAAATACGGTTGATTCCTTGCTTACGTTGAAAGATGAAATCGATATCTTGAATGCGTTGTCTTAAAGTTGGTAAAGTACCCGATGTTTCCACGACTTTTAATTCAGGTAATAAGTTAACCCACTGCACACATTCTTGTATAGCAAAAGACTCCAGTTCGCTCCAAGTCATAAAACATTTTCTAAAATAAATTATCTCTGCGAGGAGTTGATACATGTCTTCCCATTGTTGGCATGCTATCATCAGATGATTTTCTTTCGATTCATTTTTCATTAACACTCCAAAGATTGATGCTAAAGTCCTGGTTTAAATACCGTTAACAATTTTATACTAAATTTACCTGGTTTTGCTATCCATAAAATCCATAATTTTAATCCGGCGACCACTTTATAAGAATTTTCTTCTTTACAAATATCTTCACCTCATTAAAAATACGAAAGTTCCAGGAAACTTTTTCTTAGGAGGTTAATTTAAAGTATAGGATTGATACACCGGCAGAGCAGGTGAAGGTGGATTTACTTTACCGCATTGGATGCATTATGATCCTGAGCAGAATCGTTTGTACCGCCGTGTCCCAGCATCTGTTGCGGATAACACACTGGTGGACAACGTGTAATCAATGAGTTTGATCTTATGAATCAGAAATATTAGGAGGTTTTTATGTCAGAATCGTCTCAACAATCTGCCAATACACTTGAGATTCAAAAGCTGTTTATTCAAAAACAATCGTGTCAGGTTCCGCATGCTCCGGGCATTTTTCAGCAAGACCTAAAAGAGGTTAAACCTGAAACCAGTGTAGAGATGAACCTGCAAAATCGTGCCTTAGGTAACGAGATATTTGAAGTGACGCTCACCTTTCATATAACAATGAAATGGCAGCAGCAGACCGCATTGAGTTTGGAAATTACTCAGGCCGGAATCTTTAAATTAATGGGTTTTGATGAAATACAACGGGATTTTTTATTAGGCGCCTATTGTCCCGGAATTTTGTACCCATATGTACGTAAAGCGATTTCAGATTTAACGCAATCGGCAGGCTTTTTACCTATTACTCTGCCGCCAATTGATTTTAACAACGCGTACCAGCAGCGCCAAAAACAACAGCCACAAAGCACTCAATCGCCAATCGCCGAGTTAACTCCAGCGGACGCGCCCTGGGAAAAAGTTACGGTCCAGTAGCAGCGGCCAAAAGGGGTCAGGCTTGACTAATTGATATTTTTTCAAAAAAGTATCAATTTTTCAGGTATGACCTTGACCCTCATGCCTGGAATAATTTCATGCGATAAATCATAGGTTCCTCCAAACACTATATTATTTCTTTCCCTGGCTGAAAGTTAATCTTTTTATTTAAAAACAAAAAATAGATAAATAAAATTGAAATCATGCTTAGAAAAATACTTATAGTAAGCCAATAATAGGGCTGTAAGTTTTTCTCCAATAAACGATGATAAAAAAAGCCTCCTAACATATTCCCTAACACGCCTCCTAATGCGCCTCCCAGCTCTAAAAGTCCAAAAGTACGGCCAATAAATCCTGTCGGACAATTCTCAGATAGCAGACTATCTAATGCGGGAAAAAACAAAATCTCTGTAATGGAAAAGAGCAACATCGCAAACATTGCCATTGCTAGATTTTTGGAAAATCCATATATAATTAACGAAAAAAATAAAAACAACAAATTAATTGAAACAATGAGTTTCGATTTGCCAGGCTTTAGGATAATGTTGGTCAATGGTACGGCCAACAAAGTGACGGTCAACGAATTGACTGCAAAGATACTAATAATCCCCCATTTTGAGTTTAGATCGTGAGCTAGTAAAGGCATTGTCAAATCTATTTGTACATAGCCGCTCATAAATAAAGCCATAAATCCGACTAATATACCAATAATAGGTGTTTTGAGCAGAGCAAAAGTTTCAATAAATTTAACTTGTGAAGCTTGGAAACAGCCGGAGGTATTTTTTAAAAAAGAAAACATAAAAAAACAAAAAAGATAAATCACCAACGCTGTTAGAAATACGATCCTTGGTGCAAAATGCAATAAAACACTACCTATCAGTGGGCCGCAAGAAACACCTATATTCATTGCAGTATTACGCAAAGCAAACGCAAATGCTCTATTTTCAGAGGAAATTTGCTTGACAATTGCGGCTTTGGAGGCTGGATTAAAAAAAGCATTTCCTAACCCTAGTAAAGCTGAATAAAAACAGAGTGACCAGGCGCCATTGACAAAAGCTAACCCCAAATAAGCGCTGCTTCCCAGTAATAGACCGGTCATCAAACATATCTTCGGGTTATATTTGTCAATAACATACCCACTGATAAGAGCAAAGCTTCTTTGAGCAATAATTTGAATTGAAAAAGCCAAACCGATTATAGTTAATGGTAAATGGATGGTTTTGGTAAAATATATGGTAAAAAAGGGAATCACTAAAAAACTTCCTAGATTAATTAATAATACCCCTAACAATACATAGTAAACTTTACCAGGAAGAGATAAAATTCGACGCGATAGTTTCATAGTGATCTAAGCATCATAAGTGATTATAATTTGGCCTAAAGCAGCTAAACAATTCAAAAACGAATGTGACGGACTG
>JAFEDN010000193.1 GCA_018241585.1 Pseudomonadota bacterium
AGTGCCGCTACAGAATATGCACTTTATTACAGAAATCATTCAGCCGCTTTGCCAATGTTATCAAGAACAGGGCCAAGAGCAGGAATTAATTCAATACTTAAAAAAATGCTTCAACGATTATCCCAATTTATATTTAATGCTAACCATCGCTAATTACCTGCAACGAATCAATAACGAACAAACCGCCATCGATTTTATCGCAGAACAAGTTAATAACGACCAATCACTGCGTAATCTTAGTAAATTAATTAATTTATATTTAAGCACCGCTCATAATAGTGCGGCTGAGAAACTGAATATGTTACAAGCGATCATACAGCAGCTTAGCGCTGGTAAGCCGGCCTACTGTTGCAGCCATTGTGGTTTTACGGCGCCGATTTTATATTGGAATTGTCCGGGTTGTCATCATTGGTCCAGCGCCAGGCCCTTGCAAAAAAATATTGGAGGTGGGTAATGACGCTCTCGAAATCTATTGTTGCATTGGATCATTCCAACGAGTCGCAAGCCTTGCAATTTCTAGAAAAATTAGACCCCAAATTATGTCAGATAAAAATAGGCAGCATATTGTTTACTCACTATGGTCCTAATCTGCTTGAAAAAATCCGAGCAAAAGGCTTTAAAATTTTTTTAGATTTAAAATATCATGATATTCCGCAAACGGTTGCCGGAGCTTGCACAGCAGCGGCAGCATTAGGGATATGGATGGTCAATATTCATGTCAGTGGAGGGATGGCCATGATGCAGGCGGCAAAACAAGCCGTGCAAGCCTTGCCAATTGCACAAAGACCTCTGTTAATTGGAGTCACTATCTTGACCAGCTTAGACGATGTCGATTTAACTGCAATCGGCTTTGCTAAAGATGCTGGTTCAATGGTGGTGCATTTTGCTAAAATGGCGCATCAAGCTGGTTTGGACGGAGTAGTTTGCTCTCCTCAGGAAATTATTTTATTGCGACAGAACTTACCGAAAAATTTCATACTGGTAACGCCCGGGATTCGTTTTCAAGATAATGCTGCACAAGATCAGAAAAGGATTATGACTCCTAAAGAAGCATTATTGCTTGGAGCTGATTATTTAGTGCTCGGCCGTGCTATCAGCCAAGCTGATGACCCGATACAAGTGTTAACAGCAATCAATGATAATTCATTTTTTTGAAAGGATCAGGATGATTTTTATTATCTGCGTCTTTACCTTGTTTTTAACTCTTTTTTTCATATGGCTGCTACGTTTATGGGCTTTAAAGATTGGCTTCGTAGACCGTCCTGGTGGACGAAAATGGCACCAAAGAGAAGTCCCTCTTATTGGCGGTATCGCGATTTTTTTGAGTTTTTACATCACCTTATGGATCATATCGACCTCCCTGACTGATTTTTATCTTTTATTTATCAGCGGCCTGTTGGTGACGATCTTGGGATTGTCCGACGATTTTCTGGAGTTGCATTCCTACACCCGCCTGGCAGGTGAAACAGTAGCAGCGCTGGCGCTATTTATATTTGGTAATATGCAGGTGTCGCATTTAGGTAATTTATTGTTTTTAGGCAATATTAAATTAGGCATATTAGCTCTGCCGTTTACCTTATTCATTGTGGTCGGTTTTATCAACGCGATGAATATGATCGATGGCCAAGATGGATTAGCGGGTGGAGTGGCTTTGGGCCAGGTGATGCTTTTAGCCTATTTAAATTGGCTCGAGAAAAATCAACAGACTTTTACCCAGTTAATAGTGCTTTGTTCAGCTCTGGTAATCTTTTTATTTTTTAATATGCGAACCCCTTGGAGAAAGCATGCGGCGGTTTTTTTGGGTGATTCCGGAAGTACCTTGGTTGCGCTGTTAATCGCTTGGTATGCGATACAAGTGGGCCAAAATGAGCAGACTGTCAAACCAGTAGTGATTTTATGGATTTTAGCTTATCCAATTTATGATTTTGTGCAAGTGAGCGCTGCCAGAGTCAGACAAGGCAAATCTTTGCTTAAGCCTAGCCCGGATCATTTTCATCATTTGCTACATTTTGCCGGAATGAACTCAGCTACTTCTTCGTGGATTTTAACCATTATTTCTTTAAGTTTGGGTTTGGCTGGAGTCATCATGAGTTATTTTCAAATACCGGAAGGATGGCAATTTATCACCTGGCTATTTACTTTTTTGATATACTTTACCATCACTCAATTAATCCGAAAAACCAGAAGTGTAGTAGGGTATCGAATTCTAAGTCACAAATAGTTGATTTATTAAAGAGCATGTTACAAGTAAATAATTTAAACTGCTGCCGCGGTGATCGTTGCCTTTGGCAAAATTTAAATTTCTCTGTTGATCAACAACAGCTCTTACTGGTTACTGGCCAAAACGGCGCCGGCAAAACCAGTTTATTACGAATTTTGGCTGGACTAGGTCGTTTTTATCAAGGTCAAGTCAATTGGCGCAAGGTCTCGATTGCGCAGCTAAAAAGCGATTATCAGCAACAAATTCATTTTTTAGGCCATAGCAACGCCATTAAAAATGAGTTAACCGTCGAGGAAAATCTCTTGTTGAATTCTGGTTATTCTGTAAAAAAATCTCAGGTCCATGCGATCATCAAACTGCTGGAGCTAACTCCCTGCTTAAAACGATTTGGACAGGAATTATCACAAGGACAGAAACAAAAAGTAGCTTTAGCTCGTTTATTTCTAAAGTTTGCACCCCTGATGATTTTAGATGAACCTTTTGCTCATTTAGATTCATCGATGATTGAAAAATTGCAAATGATGTTAGCCGATTATTTAAGCCAAGGCGGAATCTTAATTCTGTCCACTCATATGCCATTAACCAATTCATCGTTAACCAACGCTGCTTTGAAACTTGAATTATGAATCAGTTTACAGCAATTCTGAGGCGCGAATTTTTAATGGCCTGGCGCAAGCCGGAAACTTGGCTAAATCCTTTGTTATTTTATGTTTTTGTTTGTTCATTATTCCCACTAACTTTGTCTTCTGACATACATCAATTGAAATTGATAGCTCCGGGGATTTTTTGGATCGCTATTTTATTAGCATTTTTATGGTCTTTGAACTATTTATTTCAATCCGATTTTGAAGATGGCTCGATGGAGCAGTGGTTATTGAGTTCGGTTCCGTTGTCATGGTTTGTTTTTGCAAAGATGATAGTTCATGTATGTATGCTGGGTATTCCCACCTTAGTATTGACGCCGGGGTTAGCAGTAATGTTTCACCTGTCCACACACACCCTGCTAATTTTAATACTTACTTTATTGCTAGGATTACCTTTACTGACCTTATTGGGGTCTGTTGGTGCGGCGCTAACCATTAGTTTACCTCAAGGGGGATTATTAATGGCATTAATTGTTTTGCCGTTATATATCCCTTCTTTAATTTTTACCACCTCAGCCTTATCTGCTGCTGAAAATGGACTATCTCCAAACCCCTCGCTGTTATGGTTAAGTGCGATATTAGTCTTTGCGTTAGTACTTTCCCCATGGGTCTGCGCGGCGGCATTTCGATTAGGGATCAATTACCGTTAATGGATCATAAATATATCAGCAGCTCCCGCTGAAGCGAGAGCTGCTTCCTGGTTTGGATACTGAGCTCCGG
>JAFEDN010000194.1 GCA_018241585.1 Pseudomonadota bacterium
AGGTTTTTCAATATTTCATGAGTTTATAGGTAATTTTTGCTTCAGCAGGAACTGCTGAAGACTGAGCTACTCAATGAAACCTAATTGTTTCACTGCTTGATACTCCTGTCTCAGTTCGTCCAAAGTAATTCTAATTTTTTCTTGACCAAATTCATTATGTTTTATACCTAAAACAGGTTCGACTTTACCATTGTCCGTGCGGCACGGGAATGAAAAAATCAAACCCGGATCAATATCATATTCTCCTTGGGAACAACGGCACACTGAGAAAATTTCGCCGACAGGCGTTTCGTGAGTCAAATGCCACAAGCTATCGATTACCCCGTTGGCTGCTGAAGCAGCAGAAGAAGCTCCACGGGCTTTAATTACTTCGGCGCCTCTTTTCTGAATCATTGGAATAAACTCCGTAGTTAGCCACTGCTGATCTTGAATAACGACGGGGGCAGGACGGCCATTGATCCGTGCGTGTTCAAAATCAGGATACTGTGTGGTCGAATGATTTCCCCATATAGCCACCTGACTGACATCTGCAACAGGTACGCCGGCTTTCTTGGCCAATTGAGCGACCGCTCGATTTTGATCTAACATAGTCATAGCAAAAAAACGGTCCTGAGGGATACTTCGGGCGGCGTTCATAGCAATCAGACAGTTGGTATTGCAGGGATTACCTACTACAAAAACCCGCACATCTGCAGCAGCCTGCTTTTCGATGGCTTTACCTTGACCGGTAAAAATAGCTCCGTTAATTTTCAGCAAATCGCTACGTTCCATCCCGGCTTTACGCGGCATAGCTCCCACCAAAACCGCCCAATTGACACCTTGCATGGCGACATCAGGGTCGCCGGTAATCACTATGTTATTGAGTAAAGGAAACGCACAATCTTCCAATTCCATCACCAATCCCTGTAAAGCAGGTAATGCGGAAGGAACTTCTAGCAAGTGCAGATCTATTTTGGTGTCTTTGCCAAAAGCTTGGCCAGAGGCTAAGCGAAACAGTAAGGCATAACCAATTTGTCCAGCAGCACCGGTAACGGCCACTTTAAGTGTTTTTTTCATGAGATTTCCCCTTTTAATATCTTGAGCCAAAAATCCTGGTCATTCGAATCTGCTAAAGCAATAAAAGCTCCAGTCTGTAATGAAGGTTTGCGATTATATTGCAATGCTTTGCCTTGTAAATCAACCACGCACCCACCGCTTTGTTCTAAAATACATTGACCGGCCCCGGTATCCCATTCGTAGATCGGGCTCAAACGTGGATACAAATCTGCCGCCCGATCTGCCAGCATGCCATATTTAATCGAGCCATTGGCTCTTAGAATTTGGAAGTCACAGGTATTCCCAATCAGGGTAGCTAATTTTTTTCCTCTGGAATATTTGCCAATGAGCACTTTCCAATTTTTTGGCTGATTTTTATGAAATTGAGTCAGTGAGATAGGAGGTTGATCACTTATTTGTTTAAATGCTCCTCCCCCTTGCCAAGCATAGTAACAAATGGACCCATTGGGAATATAAAGCAAACCAATGACCGGCTGATGTTGCCGAATCAAAGCAATATTGACGCTGAATTCAAAGTCATGTTCTAAAAATCCACGAGTGCCGTCTAAAGGGTCTATTAACCAATATTCCCGCCAAAGTTGTCTTTGCTCAAATGAAGGAATGTCATCTTCTTCGGATAAGATAGGAATATCAGGGGTAAGCCGTTGTAGAGTTGCTTTGATTAGCTGATGAGCCGCTAAATCTGCTTCACTCACCGGAGTGCCGTCAGATTTTTTTCGGACCATAAAATCTCTTTGCTGATTCCAAAATTGTAACAGCAAAGTACCAGTGTGTTTTGCTAATGCCTTACATTCTGTAATTAAGCCGCAAAAATCAATCATAAGATTTTTTTCAGTTGAACTAGCGCTTTATTATAATTGCTGTCCCTAACGCCACAAACTGTTCTTGTAACCATTTCGCATCTTCATAAAACAAATGGATACAGCCATGGCTGCGATGAACAAAGCCGGTCATGGTATAAGCGTGCAACGCATAACCTTTGTAGTAGTACATACAATATGGCATATGTGAGCCTCCCTGACTAGCTAGTGGGTAGGTGTTGGAAACACAATCCGCCCCTTTTATCCGGTAAATTCTAAAGGCTCCTGCCGCAGTTTTACAATGTAATGGACTGTCAGAACACCATTGATCCCCACCGCTAGCCGGCCCCCAATGCAATAATTTTCCGTTAGCATCGTAGGCGGCAAATGCAAAGACCCGCAAATCAACTAGTAATAATTTTTGTCCAGGCGGGACGATCTGTGCTGAAAAAGGCCCTAATTTTAAATAATCAAGATTTTGCCAGGAATTAGGAACCACGATCCATCTTCGATATTGAAGCGCAATATTGGTTCGATTAAGCCGTTGGACTAAATCTCTTTGAAAAGGGTCTGGGAATTTCTTTTCCCAAGTATCTCTCGGATGTAAAGTAACGCAATGTAGGCCCGCTTGCTGACACAAACTTAACCCGTAAGCTTCAGGGCGTTGCGAAAAGACTAAATCAGCATCTTCATATGCCGATGCTTGGATGGAGACTAAACTTAAAAATAATGTAATAAATAAACAGATTATTTTTTGCGAATATCCCTTATAATAAGCCATTGAATGTTCCTTTAACAAAATAAAGAGAATAAAAAGATGACCATTCCCTTAAGCCTGTATATTCACATTCCCTGGTGTATCCGCAAATGTCCTTACTGCGACTTTAATTCCCATGCTGTACGTAATTCTATTCCGGAAAAGCAGTATATCGTAAAACTTTTGATCGATCTACAAAATCATCAAGCACATTGGCAAGATCGTCCGATTCATAGCATTTTCATCGGAGGCGGCACACCCAGTTTATTATCAGCCGCTGCCTATAAAGAATTATTCAAGGGTTTATCTTTTCATTTGGAAATTCCCAAAGACATTGAAATTACTTTAGAAGCGAATCCGGGGGCCAGCGATCAGGAGCGGTTCAGCGGTTTTCGCGAAGCAGGGATTAATCGTTTATCGATTGGTATTCAAAGTTGGAATGCCGAAAAATTGCAAACGTTAGGCCGAATTCATGATGAGCAACAAGCGGAACAAGCGGTTTTAATGGCTAAAAAAGCCGGCTTTACTAATTTTAATATTGATATTATGCACGGCTTGCCTAAGCAAACATTAGCAGAAGCTATGCTCGATCTTGAGCGTACTATTGCTTGCGAACCCACTCATATCTCTTGGTATCAATTGACGATTGAACCTAACACTTTCTTTAATCGTTTTCCTCCAGCCTTGCCTGAAGAAGAAACTTTATTTGAAATCCAACAAGCAGGACGCCGTCAGTTACAGCTTGCAGGATTTAATCAATATGAAATTTCTGCTTACTGCCGGAAAGACTATTTTGCTCAACATAATTTAAATTATTGGAACTTTGGCGATTACATAGGAATTGGGGCAGGAGCACACAGCAAAGTAACTTTATCTGAAGGTGTAATTTGGCGAGGCTGGAAAGTGAAAAACCCCAAAGATT
>JAFEDN010000195.1 GCA_018241585.1 Pseudomonadota bacterium
AAAGGGATTATTGGTAAAGTGGCTACAGTCCGCTTCCAGTTAGTAGATTTGGAACATGATGCGGCGGAAGCAGCAAAAAGTGGCATTGTGCCAGTGGGATCGAGTTTATATTATTTCCAAAATGAGCCTTATTTGCTTAAGGACCAAATCGTTTTACATGGCAGCTCAATCTTACATGCTACAGCGGGAACAGATGAAAATGGCCGGCCTGCAGTCAATGTGCGGGCCAGCGGCAGTGAAGTGCCTTTTTTCAATCGAATCACCCGAGCGAATATCGACAAACCAATGGCCACTGTGTATGTTGAAACCCAGAATGTAAAGCAAATGGTTAATGGTCAAATGACCACTCAAAATAAGCAAATTGCTAACATTATTAATATAGCGAAGATCAATAATGCTCTAGGTAACCAGTTTCAGATTATGGGATTGGGTTCACAGAGAGAAGCTCAAGATTTAGCTTTGCAATTGCGGTCAGGAGCTTATTCAGCAAATTTAACTTTTGTGCAAGAGCGGCTCATTGGCCCTAGTTTAGGGAAGGAAAACATTCGTCAAGGCATTATTTCAATGGTAGTCGCTTTGGTGGTGGTGGCTCTGTTTATGGTCATCTACTACCATTTGTTTGGGATTTTTGCGGACCTGGCATTGGTCTTGAATACCATTTTTATAGTAGCAGTCATGTCGTTATTAGGGGCTACACTGACATTGCCTGGTATCGCTGGTATGGTGTTGACTATTGGCATGGCGGTAGACGCTAATGTGTTGATTGATGAAAGAATTCGTGAGGAATTGCGCAATGGCATGTCGCCTCAAGCCAGTATCTATGCCGGGTATGAGCGTGCTTTTTCCACTATCGTTGATTCCAATGTCACTACCTTGATAGTCGCGATCATATTGTTCGCTTTAGGTACCGGCCCGGTACAAAGCTTCGCGATTACTTTGAGCATTGGTATCCTTAGCTCTATGATTACTGCGGTATTTTTTACTCGAGCCTTAGTTAATTTAACCTATGGCTGGCGAACTGTGAAACAGTTATCGATCGGCATTAAGTTGCCTACTAATCCCGCTGTCCGGAGCTAAAATGGAATTTTTCAGAAGTAATACCAAAATTCGATTTATGCGCCAAAGAATAGGTGCGGCTATTTTTTCTGCAGTGATTTTTATTGCTTCAATAATCGCTTTAGCCACTCAAGGACTAACCTTAGGTTTGGATTTCACCGGAGGCAGTGAAGTATCAATACAATTTCAACAGCCCGTTGACGCTGAGCAAATTCGTCAAAAATTAGCGGCATCGGGTTTTAGTCATGCGGTGGTGCAAAGTTATACTCGAACGGAACTGTCTATTCGTGTGCCGCCTCAAAAAGGATTAACTCAAGAACAATTACAACAACAAATCAGTTCAGCTTTACCCGGAGCGCATATTTCCAGCTCGGATTTTATTGGTCCGCAAGTCAGTAAAAATTTGCTGACCAATGGCATTTTGGCTGTGATCGTTGCTCTGTTAGCCACAATGGCTTATATCGCTTTTCGGTTCGAATACCGGTTTGCACTTGCCGCAGCAGTGGCGTTAATACATGATCCAGTGCTAATTTTGGGTATTTTTTCTTTCTTTCACATCACTTTTGATATGATTGTATTGACCGGTTTGTTGACCGTGATTGGTTATTCTTTGAATGACACCATTGTTGTTTACGATCGAGTTCGTGAAAATTTCCGGAAAGTGAGAAAAGGGACTCCTTTGGAAATTATGGACTTATCGATCAATCAAACGCTGTCGAGAACCATTATGACTTCTGGCTTAACCCTGGTCGTGGTGTTGTCGTTATTGTTTTTCGGCGGGCAAATGATTCATGGATTCGCTTTGGCCATGGTGATCGGTATTGTGATCGGCACTTATTCCTCAATTTACGTAGCAGGTTCATTAGCCGTGGCGCTAGGTTTAGACCGTAAACACCTGCAACAGCTTACAAAGAAATTAGAAGACGAATTGCCTTAAGATATTATCACTCATCTGTCGTTGGAGTTGAATTATGAAACGACTGCTGCATATTATTGCTACTCCTCGCGAGGATCAATCTAGAACCCTTGAAATTAGTCAAGTTTTTCTCGATGCGTTTATCAAGCACCATCCTGATTGGGTGATTGATCAATTAAATTTGTCTAAAGAAGAATTGCCCAATTTGAGCCAAAAAAACGTCAGTGGCAAATACATGCTTTTGGATGGAAAAGACCTTTTTGGTAGTCTCAAGGAAACATGGGCCGAAATTGTTCAACATATTGAACGATTCAAAACAGCGGATCGCTTTTTAATTAGCACCCCTATGTGGAATTTTTCGATTCCTTACATGTTGAAGCAATATATAGATTTGATTGTTCAACCCAGATATTTATTCCATTATGTGGATGACCAACCGGAAGGGCTGATCAAAGGGAAAAAAATGCTGGTGATTACCAGCCGGGGAGGGCAGTATGGCAATGCGCAAGCGCTAGACAATCAAGAACCCTATTTGAGGACAATTTTTGGATTTGTGGGAATAACCGATATCACTTTTGTTAAAGCAGATGGTATGGATATGGGTGAAGAGATTCGAAATGAGGCGCTGTCCACAGCCAAAAAACAGGCGCAGGTATTAACAAATGCCTAGAGATATACCGATTGGCAATGGCAACTTATTGGTTGCCTTCGACAAAGACGCCATCTTGCGCGAAATCTATTTTCCTTATGTAGGTCAAGAAAATCATACCAAGGGGGAACGGTTTCGCTTTGGAGTTTGGGTTGATGGAATATTTAGCTGGATTCCGGACGGTTGGCGTATTGAGCGAAATTATCTTGATGAATCCCTGGTTACCCAGATCATTTTAGAAAAAAAAGGCTTGCGTATTGAATCAAATGATTTGGTTGATTTCGAAGCAAATATTTACCTCAAAAAAATCACACTAGAAAATCAGACTGACCAACAACAAGAAATCCGATTATTCCTAGGACAAGATTTTCATATTTATGGCACAGAAGTGGGTGATACCGCAGCATTTATGCCGGAAACTAACAGCTTGCTGCATTATAAAAATGAGCGTTATTTTTTGATAAATGTCTTTGCCAACAATAAGTTCGGTGTTGATCTGTTTGCAACCGGCAATAAAGAAACCGGCAACTTTGTAGGCGCTTGGAAAGATGCAGAGGACGGCATTTTAAGTGCGAATCCGATTGCCCAAGGCTCAGTGGATTCAGTCCTGGGAATTCCACTGATCGTTAAGCCAAAAAGTAAAGAATGCTGTTTTTATTGGATTGCTGCAGGCAATAACTGGCAAGAAGTAAAAAATCTGAATAAGCTGATCATCAAAAAAACGCCTGCGGTCATTTTCAAACGCACGTTTGATTATTGGAAATCTTGGGTTAACAAGGAGTCATCCGATAATTTACCCAAAAAAATTCAATGGCTTTACAAGCGCAGTTTGCTCATTTGCCGTACCCAAATTAATAATTG
>JAFEDN010000196.1 GCA_018241585.1 Pseudomonadota bacterium
TTTATAACACTCTTCCCTGTGCCATCTTAAACAATAGATTTTGCTGATGTCTTCTTGAGTAAAACGGTCTCGATCAAATAAGGAGGTGATCAATATTTGCATTTTTCCATTCCTCAAAGGGATCGCAATCACTCTCACTGCCTGTGATCCCCCTTGAGTTTCTATCACTGAATCAAAATCGTATTCTCCTGCAGATACGCGTTCCCATAGCTTTTTATAAGCTCTTTCTTGTACTCTAAAAAGAAAATCCACATCCAGATGCTGATGTTGTTGCATAATTTTCAAAGAAGGATCACCACGATCGTAGATCAATAATAATTTCTCTTGCTTTAAAACCCTCATCTAGCTCACGACTTCAATTAACTGTTCTTCTGCTAAAGTTTGTTCCCCAACATTCCAAGCCGATAGCCGCGCGCTACAGATCATCGAGGTACTATCGTCATTGCTTTTTTCAGTAAAATGTTTATCTAATTGCTCCAGCAATTTTAATCCTTCTTTTGGAGAACCCTTAGCAGCTCGAGCGCGAAATCGCATTTCTGCATCAAATTCGGCCAGTACTATTGTAGAAATTTCTTCCATTAATTTATTGGTGAGTTTTTTTTAGTTATAAAAGCTATAAAATATTATTTAATTTTTAGAACGACTTTAATGCAATTATCGCTTTTGTCATTAAACAACTGATAGGCTTTAGCAGCCTCTTCTAATGGAACACGATGCGAAATAACTAAGGAAGGGTCTATTTCGCCTCTTTCTATTCTTTCCAAAAGCGGTTTTAAATAACGCTGCACATGAGTTTGACCCATTTTCATCGTTAATGATTTATTCATTGCCGCTCCAAATGGAATTTTATCTAACATCGCAATATAAACACCAGGAATTGAAATATTTCCACCTTTTCGACAACAGCGAATGATTTCACGCAGAGCCACAGGACGATCAGTTCCCAGCATAATACTTTGTTTGATTCTATCGATCATTCCGGTGAAGCTGCCTACACTGGCTTCAGTTCCTACGGCATCAATACATCGATCAGGCCCTCTACCATTGGTCATTTCCATTAATTTGGTGTATACATCCTGTTCCTTAAAATTGATAATTTCCGCTTTTCCCCATCGCTGCGCCATCGCTAATCGCTCAGGAACTTGGTCTATGGCAATCACTCTTCCAGCTTTGAACATCCAGGCTGATTGAATTGAAAACTGACCTACCGGACCACAGCCCCATACTGCTACGGTATCTCCTGGTGCGATGTCGGCATTCTCCGCCGCCATATATCCAGTAGGGAAAATATCCGATAAAAATAAGACTTGTTCATCCGAAAGGTGCGCTGGAATTTTAATTGGCCCGACGTTTGCATAAGGGACTCGCACATATTCAGCCTGTCCGCCGGGATACCCCCCTAACATGTGGGTATAGCCAAACAGTCCAGCGGGAGACTGTCCCATTTCTTTGGCCGCTATTTCTGCATTAGGATTAGTCTTATCGCATAAAGAATATAATTGTTTTTGACAGAAGAAACACTGGCCACAAGAAATCGTAAAGGGAACTACTACACGATCGCCCACTTTGAGTTGATTAACCCCCGAACCAATTTCAACCACTTCTCCCATGAATTCATGCCCTAAAACATCTCCCTTTTGAAGATGCATCATGAAGTGATTGTATAAGTGTAAATCCGAACCACAAATGGCGCTGGATGTCACTTTGACAAGAATGTCTTGAGGTTCGGTAATTTTAGGTATAGGAATAGTTTCGACTCGGACGTCTTTTTTGCCGTACCAGCGCACAGCTCTCATTACCAACTCCTTATTTCTCTTTGCTTAAAACCTCTTCTATCCAAGCCCGATGTCTCTTTTCATCTTCTAAGCCGCGAGCCAAAATTTGAACTGATTCCGGCCATTTACCTTGATGAGCATTTAATCGCTCATAGGCAGTATTAGTATCATCTTCATTGGTTTTCATAGCTGCTAAAATGGTTTTATCTCCTACCAATCCACCTAAAACGACTTTTCCTTTTGCCAGTAAACTTTTACTTCCAGGTCCAGTAGGCGCTTTAACTTGGTGTTGAGATAACAACTGCGAAAGCTCAGTGGTATGGCGAATGTGATCTTGCATAAATTGTTTCAGCTTTTCTTTATAAGAATTATTTTCTAAGCGTTCAATGGCTGCTTTATAAGCTTCAACTGCATCAAAATCTAATTCACATAATTCCTTCAAAGCGTCTGAGAACTCAGCTTGTTTTCCTACTAAAGTTGCCATATAAAACCTCCGGTTGCTTTACTTAAAAAAGAAACGGTCTAATTTAAATATAGAAGTATTAACATTATTCATCAAATTTTAATACTGGCAACTGCAGAAAAATGCTTGTTTTAATACTTTCCTGAGCCTCCTATTAAGAAATAAATTCATATAATAACTCAAAAGCAGTTAAGATCGTGTGTAAGACAAATTCTTCGCGCTCACCCTTAATAGAAAATTCACGAATGAGCGTTTTTTTGGCTATGCCGGCACAGGCGATCCACACTACCCCTGTTTTACTTTGGCCGGATTCAATGTCTTCTCCAGCTATTCCGCTAGTGGCTACAGCTACTTGCGCCGTACTATTTTTTAATGCGCCTTCGGCCATTTGCTGAGTGACTTTTTTACTGACAGCTCCAAAAATCTGCAGAGCTTCAGGAGATACTTCCAGTAACGATACTTTCGCTTGATTAGAATAAGTGACATAACCTCTCTCTAACATAGCTGAACACTGAGGTTCTTTCGTTATAAAATAGGCTATACCTCCTCCCGTACAGGATTCAGCAGTTACTAATGTGATTCTTTTATCCTGGCACACTTTGCCCAATTGATTAACTAATAATTCAATTTTTTTATTCAGAGATGTCATTCTTTCTATCCTGAAGTTGATTCTTTGTTTTTAAAATAAAAACTAATTTTTCGATTACGTTCCAAAAATATTTTTTCAATGGAATTTAAATGTGAGATGGCACCCCTGAATGATTCTGATGTACATCCTTTTCGATTAATATACAAATATATTTTTTCTAAATAATCCTTCAGAGAATTCTTAGTATTGATATCACAAGGAGCGTTTCGAGCGATTTTCAAGAGTCTCATTAGGGAAGGTGATAATTCAAGCTCGATTTTATTTCGCACAATAATTTATAGTTAATTATCTCCTGTTAAGTAACCTATCATTATCAAATTAACTGGTCAAGTCTGAATTGCTAAGCTGTTTTGCTCTGAAACCAATATTGTCTTGATCTTACCAGCACGTAATATGCACTACCTGCCGATGACTTCGAAAATAACAAATAATCCTACACCACTGATGTCAAAATTGATAAAAATTTAAAATCTATAATACCACCGGAATAATTTTTTAATGGTCTCAGACGTTAATGGCACTAACTTAAGGCCGCCATCCTATTAATTTCTGTTTAGCCAAAAGTCG
>JAFEDN010000197.1 GCA_018241585.1 Pseudomonadota bacterium
CCGGAGCTCAGTATCGAAACCAGGAAGCAGCTCCCGCTTCAGCGGGAGCTGCTGAAGGACCCCAAAGTTATTATCTTTTGAAGAGCTAAAAATGATATTATCAGTATTATGCATCCTTCTTGGCCATTGACTCAAAAAAGAATCGTTTTTTTGGCATGCCTAATCCTGGTAATTGGATTGATGGCGATGGATTTCATTAATCCGTCTTTACCATACATCATGAAAGATTTGTCAGTATCACAAGAAGCTACTAAAGGTCTGGTGGCGACTTACATATTAGCTATTGGCTGCGCCCAAATTTTTTATGGCGCCTTCAGTGATAATTATGGTCGCCGCCGCGCTATTATTTTGGCGTTTACCATTGCCGTGGTTGGCTTTATTCTTTCTGCGCTTAGCCGGAATATTTTTATGCTTTATCTGGCCCGCTTTATCACTGCAGCAGGCATCGCTGGGTCTCCAGTAATTACTCGGGCGTTAATTGCCGACGTTTGCCACGACGAGCCTGCTTTGAAAAAAGCGTTTGCCTATTTTGCGATGTCCAGTCAGTTATCTCCAGCCCTTGCGCCTATTTTAGGGGGGATTATTCAAGAATACGCTTCCTGGCAATTTTCTTTTGTAGCATTAGCTTTGATTAATCTCGCTACGGTAATTTTTCTATACTATGCTTTGCCTGAAAGTCATCAACCACCCTTGCAAAAAAAATTATTGCGAGAGCAATTGGAAATTTATACAAGCTTTCTAACGATGCGGCGCTTCATGATTTTTTGCTTTTTATCCAGCTTAGTTATGGTGTTCACCATGGGATATTACAGCTTGATACCATTTATTCTTCATTCCATGGGAATAAATGCAGCGGAAAATGGTCTAATGTGTGTACCCTATGCAGGAGGATTAACTCTGGGCGCCTATACCTTGTCAAGGTGTTTATATCGTTTTAGCTCGGAAAAAACTTTTATTGCTATGATTTGTTTTTATCTGTTATTTTTTACTATCTTCAGTGTCATCTCAATCTGGTACGCCAATATTTGGTTAATAGGATTATTCGGGTTTGTAGTAGGGTTTATTTGCGGAATTTCCGCCGCCTTGACATTAAGCTTGTGCATGCAAGGCTTCAAACAAAACCGTGGGGCAGCCAGCGCTATGCAAGCAGCTATTCGCTATTTTTCTACCGGAGCGGTGCTATTAAGTTGCAACTTTATTGAAATCACTCGTCTTAATCAATTGGTATTGATTTTCCTTGGCGTCAGCTTGGCAATTGCTGTGCTTTACGGTATTGAACATTATTTTAAATCACGAACGACCCAAATCATGCACACTAAATCCCCGTAACTGTTCAGATTTATGCGAAGGTCAGAATAGAATTACCAATAATAGTATGAGCAAAATGATTAACCCTAAAATAGAAAAGCCAATACGGATTCCAGTTCTGTGTTTAACAAACCATAAAAACAGACTATGTTGGTGAGCAGTTGCATTAAAGCGGCCATGAATACCAAAATCTTTATTAACCGGCTCAAACAAATTATCGGCTCTGTCTTTGATTTCAGGCTGATCGGTCATTTGTCCTTTATAGCCGACCTTAGCTAAATACCGGTCTAAAAGGCGCGGAAACATTTTATTTCCTAAAATTGCTTTAAAGGTCGGCCATCCCACATAAATTTCTTGCCGCCTCTTTAAGGCAGCAAACACAATTGCTTCGGCAGCGACCTCAGGTTGAAAAACAAAGCCGATAGGCTGCGGTCTATTAGGCAGTTTATTTCTTACCCAATCAAACTGCGGCGTATTTGAACCTGGCAAATGCACAATTCCCAAATGTACTTTGCTTTTATCGTGAAGTAGTTCACTACGTAAAGAAGCAAAAAAACCTTCCAATGCATGTTTTGCACCGCAATAAGGGGATTGTAAAGGGATACTGCGATAGGCCAACGCTGATCCAATTAAAATAATAATCCCGCGATCTCTCCTGCGCATATATTTTAAAGCAGACCTGGTTCCATTGACTTGACCTAAATAAGTCACTTCCGTGACTCGCTTAAACTCCTCCGGTGTGATCGCATCAAACGGAGCAAATATACTGGCCATCGCATTGTTGATCCAAATATCAATCGGACCTAATTCATGTTCTATTTGGGCAGCCGTTTTTTCTACTTGGTCAGCTTGAGAAACATCCGTGAGGAAAATATGGGCTTTACCTCCAATAGCTTCGATCTCTCTCTTTGCTCCTTCTAATCCTGCTCTGCCCCTGGCAATTAATGCCACAGTAGCCGCGTGTTTTGCAAAATTTAACGCTGTTGCTCGGCCAATACCGGCAGAAGCACCGGTGACCACAACAATTTTATTGGATAATGAATTTATATTCATTTTATTTTTCCTCTGATGTGGTTATTTCTTATGATTCATAATAGAGCCATTAGCCTAAACCCGATCATGTTTTAGCCATTAACCACTACCCCTCCATTGGGATGTAAAATCTGTCCGGTCATGTAGGACGACAAAGAGGAAGCCAGGAATAAATAAGCTGGGGCAATTTCTTCTGGCTGTCCCATTCTTTCCATTGGAACATTTTTACCAAATTTTTTTAACTTTTTCTTGTCAAAACTGGAAGGAATCAATGGCGTCCAAATGGGGCCGGGAGCAACACCATTTACGCGAATACCTTTCTTTACTAAATTTAATGCTAATGATCGGGTTAAAGAAACAATAGCCCCTTTGGTGGCTGAATAATCTAATAAATTTTCACTGCCTTTGTAAGCGGTCACGGAAGTAGTGTTAATGATGACGCTGCCTTTTTTCATAAAAGGTAAAACGTGCTTAATCATATAAAAGAATGAGAAAATATTAATACTAAAAGTTTGAGTTAATTGTTGTTGACTAATATCAGTAATTGATTTTTTGGGAAATTGGACGCCGGCATTATTGACTAAAATATCAATCTGTTTGAAATTCTTAATAACCGTTTTAATTAATTGTTGGCAATTTTTTTCTTCAGCAATATTTTTACTGATAATTTCACAACGTCTACCTAATTTAATCACTTCTTGTTGAGTTTTTTTGGCATCTGTATGTTCATTAAAGTAAACAATGACGATATCAGCGCCTTCTTTAGCAAATAACAAGGCTATTGCTCTCCCTATCCCACTGTCACCACCGGTTATTACAGCCACTTTATTTTTCAGTTGCTGTCCAGGAGTATATGCCGGGTTATCAAACCGGGGTTTAGGTTTCATTTTATATTCTTTCCCAGGCTGTTTTTTCTGCCGTGCAGCTAATCTGTTAGCTTGATCGGTAAGACGTAGCTTAGATAACATAGAGGTTCCTCCTGTTTTTTATAAACTATAGCCTGATACTCACTAATATTCTAAAACAAATTAAAATTCTGTTCACTCTTTCTAGAGCTCCTGCTGAAGCGAGAGCTGCTTCCTGGTTTGGATACTGAGCTCCGGCAAAGCCG
>JAFEDN010000198.1 GCA_018241585.1 Pseudomonadota bacterium
TCAAGCACGGTTCCTTGAGGAGCGAACTTCAGTAATGGGGTTCGCTTACTCGGCTCAACACCGTTATTGCAAATAGTCTTAAAAAGAGTCATAATTATTATGATAAAGCCCGCCAAGGCTATGCTTAGCATCCTCAAACCGGCGGGCTACTTTTTATGGGTAGTATGAAATTTAATAAACCCCACAAATCTGTCAAAGAACAAGCAGAATTGCTTAAAACTCGCGGCCTTAAAATTAAGGATATGGCTCTCGCTGAACATTACCTTCTCCATTTAAATTATTACCGTTTTGCCGGTTATTGCCTTCCTTTTGAACAAAACCATTCTCCACAAGCTTTTCGAGCAGCAACTCATTTCGAGGACGTCTTAAATCTCTATACCTTTGATCGCGAATTGCGGCTACTTTTAATGGATGCTATAGAGCGGATAGAAGTATCCATGAGAACACAATGGGCATATCACTTCACTAAATATTATGGCTCACATGCCTACCTTGATCCTGGCTTGAGTAAAAAAACCAGTTGGCATGTAACCAACCTAAAAATTCTATTAGAAGAACTAAAACGAACAGATGAAAAATTTATAGAACACTATCAAGCAACCTACTCTATTCCTCCAACACCTCCTACGTGGGTAGTCTGCGAGGTGATGTCCTTGGGTCTGCTCTCGCGCTGGTTCACTGCTCTGAAACCTAGCGAGGTTCGCGCTGACATTTGTAGAACGTATGGATTGCCTGATCCTGTCTTGACTAGCTTTATTGATCATTTATCCTATATTCGCAATTTATGCGCTCACCATAGTCGAACCTGGAATCGCCGGGTAACTAAAACTATGCAGATACCCCATGTTAAATATAAAAATCTAAGAATCACCGATAGCTTTAATCGAGATCCCAAGGCTGAACGAAAAATATATAATACTCTGGTAATGATAGCCTACCTTCTAGATGTTATAAGCCCTAAACATCACTGGAAAAGCAGGTTAAAAAATTTAATAGCAGATCACACTATCAATGTGGAAATGATGGGATTTCCTGGTAATTGGTTACAAAGATCAATTTGGCGTTCATAAATCGAATATATTCCTTAGTCTATCTAGGAAGGGATCAGCACTCTCAGCCCTTATCTTGTTTACATCCTTCATAAAATCAGAATTGAATTGAGTTAATGGGGGATACTATAATATTTATCAAGATAAGCTAGAATACGAGTTCAGGAATCTACAGCTTCATACTAATTTAATTTGAGCAATTCTGATACAATCATATTTAAACCTACTCTTTGGCAGATTCTACTCAGCCTTGGGAGGAGAAGGTTCAGCTTTTGGATCTTTATTTTTTATTGGTTGATGGCCATCCTTTTGATCGGACGCAACCGGTTTTTCCTTACTAGGTTGATAGCCTTTTTTCTTTGCCTGCCACCCGTCCATAAAGCCGTGTTTACTCATATATCTCTATAAGAAATCTCATTAGACATTAAAATAATTCCTTTTGTTTGATTTTTCTTTCTTTCAAGTCCTCCCTTATCATTAATTATCCACGATTCTTCTAAATATATTTGCTCTTCTACAGAATTACTAGAAGCAAAAGAGTTTTCACCATATAGACCTCCAACTTTCATGCCATTTTTTAAAGTGGCTTTCACCCAACAAGATTGTCGTTGAAAAAATACATAATCCCACGGCCTTTCTGTAGGATGAGGCATATTTTTCTGAGAAAATTCCCTTATTCTAAGCCATTTCCAAAAAAAGGCCCACATAACTGGAGCAACAAATAAAATCACCACCCAGGAAAAAGCATACCAATTTAAATGAGTTATGCGAATATTATTAGATTCAAGCTGCACAATAGGCCAAGAAAGAATCGCATAATTCACACAACTATAGGCAATAGCATCCACTACCAAGTGCCCAGAATTTTGATGACATGATGTTGGCACAATCAATTTATAAACTTTTATGCTTATAAAGCCTGGAATTACAAACATAATAAATAGTACTAAGCTATTAAAATTCCATATATCCATCAATACTTACCTCATTGACAAAAAATTCCAAAGAAACAGCTAAAACATTTAGTCTTATAATGGGAAAACCAAAAAAAACTATTGTTGACAACACAGAATAAAATTCAATTTTCAAATGACGTCATTGCAAAATAATTTAACTCTTCAGCCCGATTATCACCAAAAATTTCAATCAACTCAGCATTTGAATGCTTTGAAAAATCTTTTAAATTGAGAATTTTTCTAGATATTAAAGTTAAATATTCCCCACGCTGTAATGATAAAGGTAGCAATCCTAAACCATTTTCAGGCAACCCAAATTCCAATTGATGCAAAAAAATATCAAATTCTTTTTCAGCACTAAGGCTCTGTGGCGCAAGAATCATGGCTATCTGAAATGCAGAACGCAAATGAAATCTTACATTATCGGAAAATCGCCTGATATCTCCTGCATGTATTGTTCCTTGATATGGATTATGAGAGAACTCTTTTTCGATATTTTCTATAGGAATACCTTGTATCCAATCAAAAAGTATACTTGCGCGTTTGCATCTTGCTTGGTAGATAAAAATATCTCCTGAAAATTTCATTAAACTATTAACAATTTGTTGTCCATAACGAGAAATTGCCTGCAGAATACGTTTCTGCTCTCCCTGACCTCGACGAGAAAGTGGAGTATAAACATTATCGCTTTCTTGAAGAATTTGCACTAAGGCTAATAACGTAATGTTATCTAATTTACCTAAAGAAAAATTACGAATAAGCTCGACTAATCGAAGCGACGGTTCAAAAGAAAGAGATGAATTTCCACAAGCTCTGCCAAGTAAGGTGAGATAAATTTTTTCTCCTTCCTCTTCTAAAAGACCCAAGGAAAACATTCTTTCAACAAGTTCAGAAATATTTTTTTCCATCATTTTCGGCCAAGCCGAGTCTGATAATGTCGCCAAATACCCACCATATGTATTTACAAGTAAAGTAGTAATACTTTCTCTAGGGATTAATTTAACCTGTGCAAGTAAACGTACAATCCAAGTGTTAAGATATTGTAAATCAAAAGACGAGGTTATTTTCTCAACTCTGCCCATTACATATTTTTGAAAAAGTTGACTCTTTTCAATTGAATTTTCGGCAATAAGTATCGACTTCCCTGCTTTAGTAAATCCAAGTCGGCCAGCTCTACCAGCCATGTTTTTGTATTCAGCTAAAGTAAAATCTCTATCATTCTCTCTAAAAAATTCATGTTCTACAATAATAACAATAGAAGCTGGAGTATTAATTCCCGCTGCAACTGTTGTTGTGGCAGTAAGTACTTTAATTGAACCAAATTCTTTTCTAAAAGCATCTTCAATAATTTCACGTACATTTCTGGAAAGATTTGAAGTATGAAATGCTGTTCCACCCTGTAAACACTCCCTAAGATCTTTAGACGTCGATGATAGATCAGAATTA
>JAFEDN010000199.1 GCA_018241585.1 Pseudomonadota bacterium
TTTTACCTTGGCTGATGTAGAAGCGGGTGATATTCAGTTAACTCAAGATAGCAGTTCAGTGACCCCCAGTTATACGATTACCGCTACGATTATGATCACAGACTTCAGTAGTGCGTCTAATGCTGCTGATGTATTGCTTTCTGACCAGGGTGTGTATGCACCGCAGTTGGTAAATAATTACCTCGAGGTCACACAAGGCAAAGCCACTACTTTATCGAATCGCTATTTATCGGCCCAGGAACCTCCTCATGGTCAAGTGCCAGGCAATAGTACGATGTTTTATGTCAGTAACGTCGAATATGGCCATTTTAGTTTGATCAGTGAGCCGAAGACATGGATTGGTTCATTCAGTCAACAGCAGTTGTTGGCAGGTCAAGTGCAATTTGTGCAGGATGTTAGTCTCTCGATACCTAGTTATCAATCCCAGGTAAAGGTGTCTGACTTATTGAGCGCTAGTTTACCCGCCAGTATTTTCTTTACTCCGGTCAACGAACCCCTGCCGATCCCTCCAGAAAACGGAAATAATGGTTACACGACAATCCAGAAAGCGATTATTAGCGCAGTGATTTCAGGTTCGATTGGGATTTTATTTGCACTCGTACAAATTTGTTTAAAGCGCTCGGCGAATCGGAAATTATTGCAGGCGTTGGGAGAAAGTCAGGATCAATATGATTCAACGGTGGTGAGTCCGGTGGCGAGAGAAATAGCCCGGCAGATTAAGATCACCGGTTTTATGAATCACACTGAACGAATTATTACTTCCCCACTTGGCGAGAAAAGAGCAGAATTAACAGAGTTATACCAAAAAAAGAAAGCCGAATTTGGGTTTGAAACTAGTTGAAAATAAATCGCGCTTTCCATATACCACTCCCGCACAACCCCAACCCTTGAACAATTCTAAAAGGCGTTTAACTGCATAACCAATAAATAATCTTTTACGTTACCTTGGCCAATTTTTAGTGGCGTTAAGCACTCACAATATAGTTGTTCGTACTGTTCATGTTCACGGGGTAGATGGGAACGCCCACTTTTGCTCCATATTTGAGGAAAAATTGGCCGTTCTGCGTATGCATATTCATTCTCGTGAACGTTTACATCAATGCGCGTTAAATTAACCATTATTTGAAATTTTAAATACTTTATGGTAAAATCTTCGTTTATTTTAATCTTTTGTCTGAGTTACAATAAATATTGATCACAGTTTTAGAGGGTTATACTAACATGTCAATAAAAAAAATAATTGGTTTTTCCCTATTAGGGCTATGGTTAATTTTGAGTATTTATCTTTCTGTAAGCACGCACAGTTGGGTCCCGGTAATTTATATGAATATCGCCCCGATACCCGTGGTCGTTCTGATCGGTTTAATTGTGTGGGGTATTCGCTTATGTTTTAAGAAAAAAGAAGCCCCTGCCATTCAAGTGCAGTATGTCATATCAAATACGGCTACTTTTCAAAATTCGACAGTGTTGACATTCTCAGTGATAATTCTAGCTATTGTGGAAGTTATTTTATTTTTATTAATGATAAACTTTCAAGAAATACATAAAATTGTGCTGTTATTCATATTGGGAGTCCTAGTCCGCACTGCTTGTTTATGGATTTGGTTTTACAAGACCAATTTCAACGCCCACTATCTAGGCGCTAAAGGAATGAAATATTCTCCCGGAGATGCCATTGTTTGGTCGATTATCCCGTTTGGAATTTACTTTGTATTAAGAGAATTGTGGAAGACGAGTTTTACCCCATCAGATCAATGGGAAAAACAAAAGAACCCTATTTTATTAAAAATATGGTGGACGCTAATTTGGGCGTCAGTTATTTGTGCTGTATACCAAAAACACAATCTTTTTCATACTCTTCATGTTACTTTTTTTACTATCAGTATGTGTTTGTTTGTTGCCATAGTTTACATTATCTACAAAAAACAGCTTTTTCATTACAAAAACATTCAAGCTCCAGCAGCAGGAACTTCTTAGCTACCATAATTCGCGAACATTAAGCATTAGCTTTGTTTGGAGGTTAATATTTTAAATGCTAGAATACAAAAAATGGCTGCAGTAGCTTTGTTTAACCAGGATTTAATAGCAGCTTTTTTAAAAAGCTGTTTCTTCAAATTAGCTACCAGCAGCGCATAAGCAATATTAACGATAGTTCCGGAAATCATAAAACATAATCCCAGAGATAGTAATTGTAGATATATTTTCCCACGTGCAGGGTCTGTAAATTGAGGCAAAAATGTAATAAAGAAAATGCCTACTTTAGGATTTAATAAGTTATTCAAAATTCCACGATAATAAGATTTAAGTAAGGACGATTGTTTCGGGTTGGCAGTAATTTCTAAGTTTTGATTATTAAAAAAAGTTTTCCAGGCTAAATATAACAAATACACCCCACCAGCTATTTTAATAAAATTAAAAATGAATAAAGATTGACGAATCACTGCCGCTAAGCCAGCTGAAGTAATTGCTACATAGATTAAGCCACCAGTGCCAGTTCCCAGAGCTGCATATATACCATGCTTGCCATTGACCAGACTCTGGCCGGCTACATACAATACATCGCTGCCCGGAGTCAGATTAAGAAGAATCATAGCTGTTAAAAATAAAATTAAATGAGCATAATCAGGTAACATATGTCCCCAAATGTGCAAGATTTTGGACCAGACTATATTTTATATTTCATTATAAAAGAAGTAATTAAAAACACAACTTGGTTTGCTTGCTGATAGCGCCAAAAATCCTTTGTCAGTTTGGCTTATGGAAATTTACCATGCCGTATGTTATTTTAACAGCCTATGCCACATGTTGTTTTAGAGTACAGTGCTAACGTGATTGAGCCGGATTTTTTTGAGCTCTTTAGAGAATGTCATCAATTATTGGAAAAGCAATTGCCGGCACAGATTAAGAGTTGCAAGAGCAGGGCGGTTAAATGCGCCAATTATTATGTTGGTGAAGGTATGGCTGATAATGCTTTCGTTCACGTTACTTTAAAAGTAATGCCTGGCAGGCCGCGAGCAGTGCTACAAGCAATTGGGCGAGAGCTGTTGGTGTTATTAAAAAAATATTTCTCCGAATCGGCTCGCCAACTCAATTTAGGATTCTCTGTCGAAATTAACGAATTAGCTCTACCTTACACTAAAGGTTAGAGTTGTTTATGGTAGAATAGGTATTCTTTGGAGATAATGGTATGAGTAAAAAATCCTTATTTTTGCCTGTTAATTTGAGCGACACGCTGGCGCTATCGAATCGAATTGTCATGGCTCCTATGACTCGAAGCCGGGCGAATGCAAACAAAGTGCCTTCTGCTATAGCGATTGAATATTATCGTCAACGAAGCAGTGCCGGCTTAATCATTACTGAAGCGACTTCACCCGCTCCTAATGGTGACGGATATCCACGTACTCCGGGAATCTACAATCAAGAACAAATAGCGGCTTGGAGCAAAAT
>JAFEDN010000019.1 GCA_018241585.1 Pseudomonadota bacterium
GGCGCATGGTCACCATTTTAGTCTCAAAGAGTTGACGGATGCGTTACAGGTGTATGTGGACAATTATAATAGATGGGATTCTAGCCAAGGTAGTAACCATTGGTGTAAAAAGGTGGGCGGAGCGCAAACGCGGTTACCGGCGCATGTGGTGAATGAATATTGCCGAGCGGATCGAGCGTTTGAGCCCTGCCCATCTGAGTGGGAATCGAAATTGCCACGGACCCAAGAAGTTCCTAGACTATGGGATAGTACCCAATCAAAATATATAAAAGGGTCCTGGTTTATCCCACCCTCTGCTGAAGACGGTCTGGGGCTAACTTATGCTTTTTTAAGATACACTGAGCATCTCGAGTCTGAGTCTGCGCCAGGGTATGGATTTTTTGTTTGGATGGCGGAGAAGGAGGAGTTATGCAGAGCCGACCTCAAAGCACTCCAATCCTTGTGGAAGACACGCACGCAGCAGTTGAAGTTGCTCCAGTCCCAATTATTGTCCGGTGTGAATCAATGTGTTTTGGCATGAAATGCTCTTATAATTTGCAAGATAATGTTTTTAAATCCAATACTTGGCGTACAATAACAGCCGCCCCAACCAACGCTGGTAGCGCGGGCGGAGGATATGCCAGCGGGCTAAAGAAATCTCCCGGGAGTTTTGTAAATCGATCAAGAATTGTTTTTGTAGAATTTGAATCGATTCAGGTTGAGACAAGAGCACATCCACTTCGAGATCATGCAGTAAACTACGGTGGTTGAGATTGCTGGAGCCAATTAGCGCCCAATCGTCCAAGAGCAACGTTTTAGCATGTAAAATGCCTGGCATATACTCAAAAATCCTGACGCCGGCTTTTAGCAGGTTAAAATAAAAAGCGGTGGACGCCCAAGGCATCATAGCCACATCGGATTTCTTCGGCAGGAGAATACGTACATCAACTCCTGCCTTAGCCGCCTCTTGCAGCCTTCTTAGTAAAAAGTTATCCGGGACGAAATAGGCGTTAGTAATCCAAATATGTTGACGGCAGGTCAACATTTTACGAAGTAAGTTTTTGTAGAGGATACGCCGGCGATGACGGGTATGATTGGAGCGGACCATGGGGTTGCGGCGGACGTGTCTAAACGCTTCACGGACTCGTTCGGTAATGGGTAAATGGTCCCATGCCAGCTCAAAAGCCCGATATAAGTCGGATAAATCTGCTCCTTCAATCCGAACGCTGGTGTCTCGCCAGTTATCTCCACCCAAAACGGAGCTTAAATGGCATTTGCTAATGTTCATACTGCCGACGTAACCGATTCGGTGATCAATTAAGCAGATTTTCCGGTGATTGCGGCTGTTAATCCTTAACAACAGATGGAGCCAGCTGGTTAGGATCGAAGCCCTTATTACCGATCGGCTCCAGTTCCACAGTTGCCATGGGAAAGGATAAAAAACCTTGGTGGTGGCCCCGGCTCTTTCCAAAGTTCTAGCAAATTGAGTACTCCAGAAAGGGGTCCCAGCCCCATCCACCATAACTCGAACCTTGACTCCCCGGTTAGCGGCGTTAGCCAAAGCTTCAGCCATTTTTTTACCCAAGGAATCCCGTTGGAATATATAAGTTTCCAAGGTGATAGAATCTTTGGCTTGTTCTATGTCTTTGATTAAACTATCAAAATATATGCCGCCGTCAACGAAAACAGTTTCAGTCGGCAGGCTCGTTGTTATCTGCTTGTCCATTTTCCTTGCAAATTTTCAAGTGGTTAGCTTTAGCGAATTCCAGTATAGATTGATAGAGCAGGGGATTAGTTTCTTTCAAAGTGGGGTCTAAAACCACGCATTGGAGTCCTTCTTTCATAGTCGGTTGCAGCATCGGGGAATAACGAATCCGGTGTTTATGAAACGTCGATAACTGCCCACTCATCCGCTCCGCCCAATCGCTGGGACGGAATTTTTCTCCGGTATCGGTGACGCCTTCGATAATGATCTTACGCTTTTTTTCAGTCATAGTGCTTGGCTCTAAATCGATTATATCAAAAAATTAATGATAAAACGAATCCACTGTAATCTTTTCAAAATTTTCTACCAAGTGAAAAAAATTTTAATATTTCTATAATGTTATTGCATCAAAATAATAATCCGAAAAGGTTTAAATTTTCGATTTTGAGGTAATAATCATGAGTAAAGAAGCAATAGGAATATTAACTGGAGGTGTGGGTCAAGCTGGCATGGAGGCAATGCAAGAATTCAAAAATAATCCTTTGGCAACTGGATTTGGTATTGTGGGTTTGGCAGCGGCTGGGGCAAGTGCAGGATTTACCTTTGTAAAGCTTGGTAAAAATAATGAGATAGTAACTCAAGCCAATATCGCTTGGGCGGCTGCAACGAAGAAATTGCCTCAAGCAGATCAGAAAGGGGTTCCACAAGAATTATTTTCTTCAAAAGAAGGTCAGTCAGGCTATCATGATGAAGAATTTAAAGAATTGACCAGGCAATCCGAATCAAAAGAGGGTGGTGATATTGGGATAATTTATCGGCAGGAACTGCAAAACGCCACTAATACAATTGAGGGTTATAAGGAGCTCAGATTAGGCCGGTCCCGTTTCAATCCTAGTAGGGGCAGTCATGGTGATGCAATGTCATTCGTTATCGCTAAAGTACAATATATTTTGTCAAAAATGAAGGGTTTTGATGGCGGTAATCTTCCTCAACAAATTAGCATGCTAGATTCTCTCCTTGAATTCTTACAAGTCTTTAATAATCCAAAAGATAGTAATGGTTTACCGCAAAAAGCTGCTAGAAAACCCTATTTAGCTAAAATGGTTGTTCATATAACCAAAGCTAAAGGCCATCTGGAACAGATGCATCAAAATAGAAGCGCAACAGACCATTTTAACAAAATGGGAAACTCAAGTAATGATGCAGCAGATGCAAGTTTAAAATTGGCAATCATTTTGACACATCCGCAAGCACAAATTATAAAAGCAGTACCAAGAGCATCATTAGCAGAGATTGCTGCAGGACTGGTCCACGCAGCAGTAGGCTCCTCTGAAAGTAATGTACCTTTGTCAGATAAAAACCCTTTCACTGCTAGAATCAAAGCGATAGCAACAGCAATAGAAGCTAAAGATTTTAAATCGCTAGTTGCAGCTTCAATTACGCCACGTCATTATGAATTAGTTAATTTTTCAGAAGGTGAGAAAAAACAACCTGGCCGTTGCCAATTGCAAGTACGCGCCACTCAGAGTGGTCTAGAATATAGAGCTTATGGTACAAAAACGGTTCAGCAAATTGAATGGAGTCTATTACCAGAAACATTTCCCAAAAATTTTACTTCTGCTGAACAAATTTATCAATATTTACCTGCAATCATAGCAATAACCTTTGCGAGAGGTCATACTCAAAAAATATATACTAAGAAAGAGCGGGATCAACGTAGAGCTGATTTTATCAGTAGCAATACTTCAACTTTTGTATTTACAGCTATTTCTAGTATTCAAACTATTCTAAGCCCTGAAGATTTTTCGGCCGGAACATTGAAAGAGGCCAAACTACAATCTATGGATGAGGAAGGTGTCGATGGTTGCTTAGCACAATTTGATGAGCTGCTCTCGTATTCAGCGCTAAATGCTGCCAATAAACTTTTAAACTTTAAATTTAAGGAGCTTGCAAAAACCGTTGGCGAGTACAGTATGTTTACGGCAGAGGCTAGTACCCCTGTTTTTGAAAAATTGAAGGAATTAATAGAAGATATCGAGTACTGTAGGCAAGCATGTGCTGAAAGATTTCAGCATATCCGAAAGTTAAGAAGTAATGCTCAACTTGATAGCGTTAATCTAGGAGCAACCGCTAATTCCTTTATAGAAAATAGTACTAAATCTTCAAATGAAGTTTCTACTGAACATACTGAAGTAGAGAAAATTAGAAAAAATCCCAAAGCACTAAAACAAAAAGCGGATGAACTTCAATCAGAAATAAGCAGTATGCTTAACCTTTTAGATAATGCGTGGAAAGGTGAAAAAAGAGCATCAGTACCTAGAAAACCCGACCTAGAAATAAAGAAAATCCACTCTGAAGATAAAAGTAATAATCTAAGTACTCCCTCATCTTCAAGTACTAGTGCTACTACAAGTTCCAGCTTTGCTGATACCGCGGCTACTCAAAATTCACCGCGAACTTCGAATGATAGTTTTGAGCCGACACAAGCTTTGGATTCAGGCAGTACTTCTTCCCACCAACCATCAGATTCCAAGAAAAACGATTTAAGCTTTGTTTCGTATGCAGGAGGGCATACTACTACTACCACTAGATCTAGTCCTAGAACCAGCTTTTCTGATTCAAAGAAAGCTTCGAATTCAGATTCAACAGATAATCGATCAAATGTTAAAACTGAAACTGCTCCGGAAACAAAGCAGCAGGAAGATACTGAATTGGACCAATGGGATCATCACTTTGAAAATTTAGTAAATTTCATCGCAAATTGCATTAAAACACTTTTTATTCCGCAGTCCGGCGACTCAAAATTATCAAGTGCTATTGAGGATTTTAGAACCAATCCCTCATTAAAAACTCTTGACGACATGGAACAGAATATTCCTGGTAATCTAGTAAGTATAGACAGTTGGGTGTTTTATAAAGGTCAATGCCAAGCCCTTTTGGACACTATGGCCAAATGTAAAGAGATTAAAGGATTTTTAGATACTAATGGTAAGCAACGTAAATGGCCAAAAGAGTTTGGTGAGAAAAATTTATTTAATAGTAACTTTATGATGGCAAAAGAAGGATGGATCCGAGAACATGAAAGAAAAATGAATGGTCCAACTAGGCTGTTTATCCATGAGAATGTCTTGTTACATGCCTCTTCAGATTTGGCAACTTGTTTAGATGAAGCATTGTTGCATTATATCAATTTAGGAAAAAATGACGAAAGGGAAAAGAGAAAACAAGAAGTAGAGAGATTGGCAGCTCAGCATCCAGATGTGCTTCAATATGATGAAAAAAGAATACCGGCTCTGGTTTGCCACATTGAGGGTGATTACAACTCTGCAAAAGATAAAATATTTAAATTCTATACCAGCTTGCCAAATACAGGATTTACGGGCAAAGGACATCCAAGCACACTTAAATATTTCGGAAAATTTATGCTAGGATGGAAACCTCCAGAAAATGACCTCAATGCCAAGAAGGCACATGACGAGTTTGAACAGGAAGTGGGTATACCCCCAAAAAGGCCTAGAACGTTCTTGGTAATTGCTAATAATCGTGAAAAAGAGTTAGCAGTAGCAGCTACCCTCCCAATTGATTCATATACTTTCCAGAAAACAATTACTGTCGATAAAAGTGGAATAAAAATCGAAACTGTAAATTTAAAAGATAAAAAAAATTCTGAAAGTGACCAAAAAAGCGTACCGCCGAAGCCTGATGCAGAAGATATAACCGGATTACATAAGCGAGTACGAAAATTGACCCTGCAAAATCATCTTGAACTTGCAGTTCAAATAGGAGAAGGCAAAGAAGCTAGCTTAGAATACTTTGTGGTTGATCGTGCGCCACCAATTGTTGGGGAACAATCTGATCCCGCACAATGTATTATGGCGCCAGATTTAAAGGCAAAAAGTGGTAAATTAGTTTTGGTATTTAGAGAAAATGACCAAGCACAATCGACAATCTACCCAACTACAACTACTTTAACGCAAAAAATGTTAGCAGGTTTGGCAAGCATAGAGCCAGAAAAGCGAGTGCAAATTGCTTTGGATTCGGATGCTCATGATAGTTTTTTAACTGATGAGGAATTGTTGCCTATTTTAAGAAATAAACTGGAACATTTTACTCAATTGCCTATTCAAATACATACGGAATCAAATATACCCAGGTCAGCAACTTCTTTATCTAATGGATTTATTATCGCCCAAGAAAACGGCCCTAAATTAAAAGACTTAGATACAATTTTGAAAAAATCCGGTGTAGACGCACGGGTCTTCGCAACCCGTAAACAAGTTGTTGAGGCTTTTACTAAGGGTCAGAAAGATAATGCTTTTTCCAAAGTGCAAGCTCATTTTTGGGGTATTGGAAAGAAACAATTAGGCTCTTTATTGAAACTTTATTTTAAGTTGCTTAATGTAGCTGATATTGAAGTGTTTTCTGATTTAAAAAAATTAAAATTAATGGTTAACTCAGAAAGTAAAACATCAACAGTAACAGATGCCATCGTTAGGGTAAAAACACAAGCTGAAAAGCTTTCTGAAGAATTGTGGAAAAAATATGAGCCGCGCCGCTCGGGCCTATTTTACACGACCAGCACAGGAAGTGATCGAGTGAAAGAATTAAAAACAATAATAAAAAAAGCGCAATCACTTGAACAAATAGCTTTAACTTACGCATGTTTTTTGAAATTTGGTACGATTAAGGATGAAACTTTTGGAGGTAGAACCAGCGGTTTTGGCGAGAGTGCCGCTCGTAAGTTATTATTAGAACAATTAGGATTTAATTTAGATGAAGAATTTTATCCTAAATATATGGACTTAAGTCATGGAGTTTTAGACAGTGAACATGGGATAAATATTGAAAATCTCGCAATAAAAATATTGCGTCAAATGTATAAACAAACTTTGTTCCCTGGATTATATCAGCAAACCAAGGAGGAAGAGCAAAAAGGAGGTTTAAATGTTTTAATCCAGGAGATCGAAAATGCCATGATCAACAAGGAAACAACTAAATTAATGCTAGAGAAACTAGATACTAGGGCAGTGAATCGTCGATTTGCTATAGTTAGCTGCGCCTGTAAATGTTACATAGAAAAACATGGCATAGATCAAACGATTGAAACTTTGTCTAAATTTACCGGAGAAGCTAAAGTTACTGCAAAAGTGGATTTAGGAATTGATGATGAGGAAGAAAAAACAATAAATATAAAAGAGCTACTACAATATGAAGTTGTACGTACTTTATATGAGTCTGCTTGCCAAGATTTTACATATAGACTTGACAAAGCTGCTCAAGTGCATATGAAAGCCAAAATAGCAGGTTTAGATTCTAAAGCCACCACGGCTGAACATGTAGTAACGGCCTCTCAATTTTTGATAGATTTTGTCAATAATAAGCATGACCCTGGAAAGCAACACCTATCTGCTTTTGATATTTCAGGACCAGGCCAAGCCGGCTGCGATGCGCTAAAGTCAAAATTAAAATCTATTTTGAAAGTAACAAGTATGGAAGCCTTTGAGAAAAAGATTAACGGGATTATGGGTCCAACTGCAAATCCGGTAGTAGCGTCTACTTCTACCCGCTAAAAAACCCCCATGAATTTTACAGTTCATGGGGTTTCGCTTTATATAAAATTTTAGTATAATCTATGAAAGATGGGGCATGTTGAAGGAGGAATTATATGCAAACTGAAGAAAAGAATAACTCTATACAGGAAGAAAATGTAGTTCTTGCAACAGAACTAAAAGCTCAAAGAGCATCGCCAGAATTATCATTGGGTGGAATGGTTATCTCATCTAGTTTAAACAGGATCATTTTAAGTTTTTTGCAATTATATTCATTACTAAATTTGCAAGCCTGTAATCACGCTTGGAATTTTTTAGTTAGTGAAGAGCTGATAAAAAACCTTTTAAGTAAAAAAATTATTCCTGCTCAATTATTGCAGATAATGCTTTATTTAGAGACTCCTCCGGCTCCTAAGCCCTTGACTGCTCTATATCAACAAAGAGAATTCCAAACCGTTCACTTCATCCGTGAGTCTAAAGTTTGCCAAAATATTATATTTGAAAAAATAGCTAAGCTATTAAACGAGAATAAAAAGCTCGAATCAACTGAACTTGACAAACTTGTTTTATTACTGGCTTTACGGCAATCAGAAAATCATTCTAATGAAGAAGAAAAAATTTTAGTAGCAGCTTTACAATACTTTAATTTTTCTGACGATGATCCTTGGCTGGCTCCTTGGTCTGATGCTTTGTGCCAAGTATTTAATATTGATGAGCAGAAAATTGTTTCTAAATATCCTAGAGCTACACCAGCTCAACTGATAAAAGCTTTTATTAGAACTGGATTAATTATTTGCATTGAAAATCAATACAATAATTTATTAGAATTCCTATTACGAATTGGTTTAGGAGCTTGTTATTTAAAAACAAACTTACTTTATAATTTCGATGTTGACAAACCAGCACTCCATCCGATAGAGGTGGCGATAAGACACAATGATCGTGCATTTAAAATTTTTTACAATCTTTTAGATTTTACATTCTGTATTTTAGCGGCAATTCCTGGTTTTCAGGGCTATCATAGGAGTCCACCATGGTTTACCTTAGTCATTTTAACTAAGCTGGATTTGCTTGAAATAGCAAAAACAAAACCTGGACTTCTTTTTATTAAAGATTCGAATGGAAAAACTATTGCTCAGTTTGCTGAAGAACGTAACAGTGATAAAACCATACAATTGCTAAAAGCAATAGCTCCGGAACTTTTTAAAATGGAGATTGGCAAAGAAACTAAAATACCATCATTATTAGCAACGGATCAAAAACTCAATGTTCGTACATCCACTTCGATTTCTGTTACCGGTTATAGTTTTATTACCAATTTAAGTCTTGCCATAAAGCGAAAGTTAATTCAAAAAAATTCCGTTAAACAAGGTGAGAGACCTGCTATTGAGCTTACTTAGTTTCGATTAGGCCGTAATCGTTCACGGGGTAGATTCTGCGTATGCATATCCATTCTCGTGAACGGTAACACTCATACAGCAATGGGTAGTTTTTTAAATTCATAAAATAATGCCAAGGCCTTATGTACCCAGTTTATGTCATAATTCAAATTATGATTAATGGCATCCTCAGATGCTATTTTTTTAGTGTCCGCCCAAATGGATAATCATGGTCATGATCCCTGATATGACTACTACTAATGCAACTAACATTCCACCAAACCAAATTTTTAAATCTCGTTTAAGTAATTCAATCTCAAGCGTCGTTTTAGCGTCAAGTTCTTTTATTTGAGTGGTCGTTTTAGCTTCGAGTTCTTTTATTTGAGTCGTCAGTTGTGTTTCAAGTTCCTTTAAGTCTTGCTTGGTAGCTAACTGTTCTTGGACAACCATTAGAAAAGAAAAGTTTCAGCTTGAGCCTCAGCCTGCTCGCGGGAAAATCCCACAGCTTCGAGCCGTTTCATGTACTGTAAAGGGTCAAACGGAATCCCCGGATTATTGACATTTCGCTGTGGTTTTGCCATAAATTATTACCTCTTTGACTTAATAATATCACAATTGTTTGTCCGCAGTATAGATTATAATAGATGAAATATACAGCTAGGAATTATACTGTGGCTGTAATACTTTAAAAATGGTATAATTCTGCAATGAAAAACGACTTGCGAGAATACCCCCGCCACCGTGGTATCTACTTAATCCCTAACCTATTTACCCTTGGCGCTTTATTTGCCGGTTTCTATGCCATTGTTGCCGCGACTAAGCATGTTTATGATAATGCCGCCATTGCTATCTTCGTGGCTATTTTGCTGGATGGGCTGGATGGTAGAATCGCAAGGCTAACCCATTCTGTCAGTGATTTTGGGGCACAATTTGATAGCCTTTCCGATATGGTTTGTTTTGGGATCACTCCCGCGCTAGTGTTGTACAGTTGGTCCTTGTCTACATTAGGTAAAGCAGGTTGGTTAATTTGTTTTGCTTACACGGCAGCTACCGCTTTACGTTTGGCAAGGTTCAATACTCAACTGGGTGTGGCTGATAAACGCTATTTTCAGGGTTTATCGACCACCATTTCTGCTGGTTTAGTGGCCAGTTTAATTTGGACTTGTGTGCAGTATGAAATAGATGGGGCGGCAATCGCTTGGCTGGTCGGTTTAGTCGCCATTATTTTAGCAGGTTTGAAAGTGAGTTCAATCCGCTACCGTAGTTTCAAAGACTTTAATATTCGTGGCAAGGTTCCTTTTTTAGTGATTCCAATTGCAGGTTTTATCTTTGTGTTAATTTCTTACAAGCCTCCTGAAATTTTCCTGATTCTATTCGGTCTGTACGTTGCTTCAGGTCCGATAGCTGCGTTAATTCGCCGGTGGAAACTTAAATCAATATCCTCATCATCCAATGAATCAAAACCTTCTTGATCAGCAGGTCGCCCAATCTTTGCAGGAAGATATTGGAACGGGGGATATCAGTGCTGCGCTGATTGAATCGGATAAATTGATTTCCGCGCAAGTAACAGGGCGTGAAGCAGCGGTAGTTTGCGGAATTCCTTGGGTCAATAGAGTCTATCAACAAGTGGACCCAACGGTACAACTGAACTGGCTGGTGCAGGAAGGCCAGTCCGTTGAGGCGAAGCAAATTTGGTTTCAGCTCCAAGGCTCGGCTCGATCCCTGTTGACCGCAGAACGCACCGCATTGAACTGGTTGCAAACCTTATCTGGCGTCGCTACCCAAGTTCGAAAATACCTGGAAAAACTGACTGGAACTACCACCCAACTGCTCGACACCCGGAAAACCATCCCCGGTCTACGCGCCGCCCAAAAATATGCGGTTCAATGTGCCGGTGGACGTAATCATCGAATGGGTTTATTCGATGCTTTTCTTATCAAAGAAAATCACTTAATGAGCTGTGGCTCAATCACCCAGGCCGTACAAATAGCCAGAATTCAGCAACCAGGAAAAATAATTGAAGTAGAGGTGGAAACCCTAGTCCAATTGCGGGAAGCGCTTTCTGTCCGAGTGGATATTATCATGCTCGACAATTTTCAATTGCCTGAAATCAAGGAGGCGGTGGCGATCAACTGCGGTCAAGCCAAGTTGGAAGTCTCAGGTAATATCACTTTAGATAATATTCGCCAAGTGGCTGAAACCGGAGTAGATTATATTTCCGTTGGCTCGTTGACCAAACATCTTCATGCGATTGATCTATCCATGCGTTTCTTTGCAATCTAATTGATAGTTTTAATCAGTCCTGTAAGCAGTTGAAATAAAATGTATTGCTTATTCGCTTAAGCCGTGACCTCATGCGGCGGAGGCAGAAAATCGGAGAAGCACAAATATTATTAAAATCGGCTTTGCCTTTTGCGGTAAACGTTTTCGATTGGATTATACCCTAACCTGACGTTTAAATAGTTGCGGTCTTTGGTATTGCTTCCGGCAAAAAACCATCTGCTTGCATATTCCAAAGCAGGGCAAATACACCGTTGCGTTGTATCAATTCCTCGACAGAGCCGTCTTCTACAACCCGGCCGCGATCGAATACCAAAATTCTATCCATGTGCATTAGCGTAGATAAGCGGTGCGCAATGACAATGGTAGTGCGATTTTTCATTAAAGTATTTAAGCTCTTTTGAATTAACTTTTCGGTGACCGAATCCAAAGAAGAAGTGGCTTCATCCAGCAGCAGTATTGGAGCGTCTTTTAAAATGGCTCGTGCAATAGCAATTCTCTGGCGTTGTCCTCCGGACAGTTTAACTCCCCGTTCGCCTACTAAAGCATGGTATTGCCCATCTAAAACTTCAATAAACTCATGACAATGAGCTAATTTGGCTGCTTGAATCACTTCTTCGTCAGTGGCGTTTGCTCTTCCATAACGGATGTTTTCCATCAAAGTTCGGTGAAACAAACTGGGGTCTTGTGGAATCATGGCAATCTGTTTTCGTAAAGAATCCGAGGTGACCTTAGCCACACTTTGGCCATCAATAGCAATTTCGCCTGCTTGAATGTCGTAAAAACGTAACAATAAATTAACCAAAGTCGATTTGCCCGATCCTGAAAAACCGACCAGCCCTACCTTTTGTCCTCCTGGAATAGTCACAGAAAGCTGGTTGAAAACCGGGTGAATAGGTTGATAACCAAACGTGACGCCAGCGAATACGATCGAACCACGAGCAACATGTAACGGCAGAGCATCAGGGTTATCACGAACCGCATGCGGGGTGCTAATCAAAGATAATGCAGAACGAATTTTACCGGCTTCGCGCACAAAAATGGTTATTTGGTAAGAGGCGTACCAAATAAAACCGAGCATAGAAAAGCTCAGCATGCCCACTAAAGTAAAATCACCTAAAGTCACGGTTGAATGGGACCAACCATAAATTAAACAGAATATTACCGTTAACAGAAAAATCGTTCCTACAAGACCTTGAATAAATTTCATCTTTTCCAGATGGCGCATAGATCGCCGCTGAGTATGGTATTCATGATCGGTAAATTGTTGTAAATATCGAGTTTCAAAATTGCCACGCGCGAATAAGCGGACATTTAGAATGTTGGTTAAGCTATCGACTACTTTGCCGGTAACTTGCGAGGTTGCTTCAGAAGCGGCTTCTGATAAAGCATAGCCGGATTTAAGAAATAACAAAGTAACGCTAAGGTGGACCATGGCCCAACACAGTAATAAAGAGGAGAACAATAAACTAACATGAGTTAACACAATTAAAGCCACTAAAAAAGCTACAGAAAAGGCTATGAAGTTAAACAATATGATCTGCAAGATAGTTTCCACCCCCGAAGGTAAATCGCCAATTTTATTGGCGATATTTCCTGCGAAGTGATTAGCGAAAAATTCGTGTGAATGTTGACGGACATAATTAAATACTTCCTCACGCATTTGTGCTCGAAGACGCGGAAACACTTTCATCATGACTAAGCCTTGCGTGCGCATAGAGCCTTCCATGGCTACCCATAGTACGATAAATGCAATCAAAGACCCTTTAATTGATGACCAAATATGTAACGGGTTGCCGTGATAGTTAGCGACTGTATTGACAAAGGATTTGATAAAATAAGGAAATAAACTTTCGTTAACGGCCCAAACCCAAGAAGTGATCACAATGAAAATAAAACCGGCAAGTTGTTTTTTAAGAAAATACCAGGTAAATTTCAGCAAGGTTGGTGGAATTTTCATGACTTATCTCTATTATGGCCGCAAATATAACATATTCATTATGAAAAAAATAGCTTGTAAGCCATACGATTCGAATTCTACACTGCTCTATCCAGCGGCTAGAAAAGTTTTAAGCAACTCCGCCAAGTGTAACGGTTTTTGATTGCCAGCTTCGATAATTTGTGTTCGGCAGCTAAAACCATCGGCGATCACGAAAGTATCTTTTGAAATTTTACGAAGTGTGGGCAGCAAGACCTCTTCTCCAATTTTCATCGAAATCTGATAATGTTCACCTCGTTCATAGCCGAAACTTCCTGCCATACCACAGCAACCCGAATCTAAAATTGTAAAATCTAAACCGGTTTTGGATAATAATTCTTGCTCGGCTGACATACCGATAATGGCTTTGTGGTGACAGTGGCCATGCACCACCGCTTTGCCTTGAATTTTTGGCGGCTGATATCCAGGAATCTGCAAAAGGTATTCAGCTAAAGAAAAAGTTTGTTGGTGCAGCCGGTTAGCATCTAAATCATGAGGGAATAAATCGGTTAATTCATCTCGAAAAGTAGCTAAACAACTGGGTTCCAAAACCACTACAGGAATGCCGTTGCGAATATCTGATTGTAAGGTTGCTAGTATTTTCTGCAAATATTTTTTAGCTTCCTTCAAAAAACCATAATCATACAATGGTCTGCCACAGCAAACTGATTGTTCATATATTTTAACTTGCTGTCCAGCTTCTTCTAAAACCTCCACCGCGGCTTGGGCGATTTCAGGGTTGAAATAATTGTTAAAAGTATCTGCCCATAGAATAACAATAGGTCCATGGGTATTTTTAATAGAACGTTGGCTGTACCATTGTTTGAAGCTAGAAGCAGCATAACCAGGAATTTCCCGGCGATTATCCATACCGGCAATCCATTTTGCTACGGCTGCAAGCAGCGGTTGATGGACAATAAGATTAAAAAAATTTGGCCAACGGCTTAACCATTGTGACCATGTTTGAATTTTCCCAAAAAAATAGGCAGACCGAGGCCTTAACGAACCTTGATAATAATGATGTAAAAATTCAGCTTTATATTTAGCCATATCAACGTTCACAGGGCAGTCTTTTTTGCAACCTTTACAAGATAAACACAGGTCTAAAGCGTTGCGAACCGCTTGATCTTTCCAGCCTTTTTTACCAATCACTTGTCTTTGCAGCATTTCAAATAATAATCGAGCCCGTCCTCGGGTGGAATGTTGTTCTTCACGTGTGGCTCGATAACTGGGGCACATGGTGCCGTGTTCAGTACGCCGGCATTGACCAACGCCGACACATAAAGCAGCGGCTTGAGCAAAGCTGCCTTTTTCTTTGAGATAATTAAATTCTGTTTGTGGATTCCATGGATGATATTGCGTTCCTAATCGCAAATTATCCACTATGGAATGAGGATTAACGACTTTACCTGGGTTTAATTTCCAATCTGGGTCCCAAATTTTTTTAAATTGACCGAAAGCTGCTACCAATTGCTCACCGAACATGATCGGTAATAATTCAGCTCGAGCTTGCCCATCACCATGTTCACCGGATAAAGAGCCTTGATATTTAACCACTAAACGTGCTGCTTCGTGCATAAATTGATGGAAACGCTGAATTCCCTTGTGGGTTATCAAATCAAATGGGATTCGACAATGAATACAGCCTTGACCAAAGTGGCCGTAAACTGCTGCTTTGTAGCCGAATTTACCAAACAATTTTTTCAATTCCTGCAGATAACAAGCTAAATTTTCGATGGGAACCGCAGAATCTTCCCAGCCTGGCCAGGTATTAGGAAAATTAGGCAAATCCGCAGTGGCTCCTAAGCCGGATTCACGAATTTTCCATACTATTTTTTCTTGTTCCTGGCTATCGATTAATTTCATCGCGGGCGCATTGGCATTTTTTTCTAAATGTTCCTTCAATTTATTGGCATTTTGATCTGCTGCTACTTTATTTACTGCTCCGAATTCCGCCAGCAGCCACCCTTTACCTTTTGGCAAAAGTTTAATATCGTTTTTGTGAACACTTTTTATTTTCATAAATTGAACGAGCAGATTATCAATGGCTTCCAAAGCAGTGGGTTTAAATTTCATAATTTCGGGAACGTGATCGGCGGCTTTAAATATATCGGGATAACCTAATAAGAGTAAGGAGCGGGCAGGGGGGCTGTAAACTAAATTAACAGTGATTTCTAGTAAAATTATGCAAGTGCCTTCGCTTCCAACTAGCGCTCTAGCCACATTAAAATGATTTTCAGGTAGCAATTGCTCTAGATTATATCCGGAAACTCGGCGGGGAATATTTGGAAATTTTTGGCGGATTAAATCTGCGTATCGATCTCTTAAATTTTTTAATTCCCCATAAATTCTACCACGGTCATTTCCTTCTTGAATGATTTGATTGATTTCTTGCTCTGTCGTTCGGCCAACTTTCATGCGAGTGCCGGAATAGGTTAAAATTTCTAATGCTGCAATGTTATCTGCTGTCCGTGCCCCTTCTCCATACAGGGCGGCTAAGACTGAATGAGTGCCGCAGGAGTCATTACCAACCATCCCGCCTAAAGTATTATGAGCATGGGTAGACGGGTCCGGACCAAAAGTTAAATGATACTGTTCGCAGGCTGCTCGTAAAGTATCTAAATTGCATCCTGGTTGAACTCGAGCGATTTTTCTTTGTGGATCGATAGCAATTACTCGATGTAAATATTTGGAAAAATCCAAAATGACCGCTTCATTGCAACATTGCCCAGCTAAGCTAGTGCCGCCGCCGCGTGAAAGCACTGGCAGTTGATATTGATGGCAAAACTTAACTGTGGTTATCACATCCTCAATAGTTTTCGGAATCACTACTCCAATGGGAACTTGCCGATAATTGGAACCGTCGGTCGCATATAGCGCACGGCTGCCGTCATCAAAACGAACTTCGCCTGCGATATTTTTTTGCAATTCGGTAATAAATTGTTTAGATGGCATAACGCTTTGCATCCGCTCGTTTGAATTCAATGCCTAGACCCGGACGAGCAAGGTCAGGAATTAGACAACCATTTTTGGGAATTAAAACCCCATCAAAAAACATTTGTTCAATTCGATAATGATCATAAAAATACTCCAAGTGTCTAAGAGATAAAGCAGCACAAGCAACGTGACTGTGTAATTGGGGTGCGGTATGGGTAGAGAGTTGTAAATGATATGCTTGGCATAAACTGTCGACTTGTAAAAAACCGGTTATGCCTCGGCATCGGCTGGCGTCAGCCTGAACAATGTGGATTGCATCCGCTTGCAGCAATCTTAGAAAATAATCCAATTGATAACCATATTCACCCGCACTGAGTTCCATGCTGGCGGGTAAATGTTGCGCCAGCCATGCTAAACCCGTTAAATCATCCGCGTTTATTGGCTCTTCAAACCAGGTTACGCCCAGCTCCCAATAACGTTGTGCCAATTCAAAGGCTTGTTTTCGCTGATAAGCGCCATTGGCGTCAACGAATAATTCTGTTTGATCGCCAATGGCTTCACGGGCTGCTTTGACTCTTGGCACATCCTCCGCTGGATGAGTACCGACCTTGATCTTTACTTTATCTATTCCTTGCTTGACCCAATCGCTTAGTTGCTGTTGAAGTTTTTCAATAGAATAAGCAGTGAAACCACCACTGCCATAAACGGGTACAAAACTTCGTACCGCATTTAATAGCGTAACTAAAGGAACTTTTAAAATTCGAGCTTTCAAATCCCAGAGGGCAACATCCACCGCAGCAATTGCCATAGAAGTCATGCCGGTCCGGCCGTCATTTCTGACTGCATCGACCATGGTTCGCCAAAGATGGCCTATCGCCAGGACATCTTGGCTAAGCAGAATTTTTAAGAATTTTTCGCGAATAAAGTGCGCTATACTGGCGCTACCATAAGTGTAACCTAAACCAGTACAATTTCCCGCTGAAATTTCCACCAGAATGAGCGTAGTACTATCCCATGCTAAGGTTCCATCTGCTTCTGGTTCAGTAGTGGGGATTTTATAAGCCGCCACTTGCACCTTAGCAATCGGAATACCTTCTTTAGTGTATGGAAGGTTCATCTGTCTTTTTAGATTTAGCCTTATTATTTACCATTTGTGAAAAGGATTGTTTGATGATCGCCATGGTGTTAGGGTCTCCTTTAAACAAAGCGGCAGAATAAGCTTTAGCTTGTTCGAAAGTGATATGCGGCGGTAAAGGAGGTACATTCGGGTCTGTGAATGCTTCTAAAATAAAAGGCCGGTCGGCACTTAAAGCTTCTTCCCAAGCTTGACCGATTTTTTCTGGATCGGTTAAACGAATCCCTTTTAAACCTAAAGAGATTGCATAATTGGCATAATGGAAATCAGGAACATCTTGTGAATCCGGAAATTTAGGATTGCCGGATAATGCGCGTTGTTCCCAAGTGACTTGATTTAAATCCCGGTTATTTAAGACCATGATAATCAATCGTGGATCGCTCCAACTTTCCCAATATTTTGCAATGGTAATGATTTCATTGAGACCATTCATTTGCATGGCGCCATCACCAACGAGTGCAATCACGACTCGGTTCGGATAAGCGAATTTGGCGGCAATGGCATACGGTACTCCGCAACCCATAGTTGCTAACGTTCCGGAAATAGAACCGGCCATGCCTTTTCTAAATTTCAGGTCCTTTGCATACCAATTCGCAACAGAACCGGAATCTGCCGTCAAAATTACGTTTTCAGGTAATCGAGTGGATAACTCCCAAAAAACTCGCTGTGGGTTGATGGGGTCAGCCGATTTCATTGCTCTTCCTTCAGTCACCTGCCACCATTCCGCTACATTTTTTTCTATTTGGCGCCGCCAAGCTAAATCGGATTTGGGTTGCAGATATTTTTTAAGCGCTTGTAATGTTGCAGCACTATCACCGAGTAGATTCACTTCCATCGGATAACGTAAGCCTAACATTCTTCCATCGATGTCAATTTGCACGCCTCGAGCTTGGCCTTCTTTAGGTAAAAATTCTGAGTAGGGAAATCCTGACCCGATCATCAACAAAGTGTCGCAATGGTTCATTAATTCCCAACTGGGTTTGGTTCCCAATAGGCCGATTGAACCGGTGACAAAGGGTAAGTCGTCAGGCAATGAGGCCTTACCAAGTAACGCTTTGGCTACGCCCGCTCCTAAAATATTGGCTACTTCAATCACTGCATCGCCGGCATGCAGTGCTCCGGCTCCGACTAAAATAGCAATTTTTTTGCCTGCATTGAGAATATCTGCGGCTTTTTGCAAACTGTCTTCCGAAGGAATCACCACAGCCGACGAATAACCAATTCCTGAGTGCACTGTACCGTGTATTCTGGGCGGTTCCTCCACAGCTGCCATTTCCTGCAAGTCATTGGGAATAATCAGACAAGTAACTGTTCTTTCGTTTTTTGCGATACGAATAGCTCTATCCACTAAATGCCTTATTTGATTGGGATGGGTAGCGAGCTGAACATATTCTCCAGCGACATCTTTGAATAAAGAAACTAAATCAACTTCCTGCTGATAGGAGCCCCCTAAAGCAGAACTGGCTTGTTGTCCGACAATAGCTACTACCGACTGGTGGTCTAGTTTGGCGTCGTATAATCCATTGAGCAAATGAATAGCGCCAGGGCCGGAGGTAGCCATGCACATGCCGACTTCTTGAGTAAATTTACAATGGGCACAAGCCATAAAGGCGGCCATTTCCTCATGACGGACTTGAACGAAATGAATATCCTCTTTGTGGCGGTTCAAAGCACCTAAAAGACCGTTAATTCCGTCTCCTGGATAACCATAAATTCTTTTAATTCCCCATTCGGAAACCCTATTCAATAAAAAATCGGCAACCGTATTCGTCATAAACCCTCCTGATAAAAGTCTATTTTTTAATTTTTTTCCTCATATTTTTGAGGTTTAAAGCTGCTCCAATTAATGAGATGTGTGTATATGCCTGTGGAAAATTACCGAGTAATTCTTTGGTAGTAGGATTGTATTCTTCGGAGAACAGACCCAAATCATTCCCAGCTTGCAACGCCCGATCGAAAATTGTTTTAGCTTTTTTGTAGAAGCCTTGCCTGGCGAAACAACTCGCCAGCCAAAAACTAGAAGGTAAAAAAACATTTTCGGGGCCTTCAAGGTTGTCAATGTTGGCTGGATAGCGCCGGATTAATCCATGGTCATTCAAATCATCCCAAACCGCTTGTGCGGTGCGAATCATTCTAGGGTCTTTATAAGGAATAAAATCCATTACAGGTAATAACAACAAAGCAGAATCCATATAATCATGCTCATAAGATTGAACAAACACGCCTCTTTTTTTGTTATATCCTTTTGCTAAAATTGTCTTGTAAAGTAATTCCCGGGTAACCGGCCAGCTTTTTGGAATTTTTTTGCCGAGTTTATGCGCTAAGCATATTGCTCTGTTAATAGCGGACCAGCATTCTACTTTACTATGAACAAAGTGTTCTTCACGATCTCTTCTTTCCCAAATGCCGCTATCTGGACAATCCCAACATTCAACTACTTTTTTAACGATTCCGACGATAAAAGACCAGCGTTCTTCTCTTAGCGAAACATTTAATTGTTCACTTTGATAAAACATTTCCATAAGCCAGCCATAATTTCCCAATTGCCGCTGTTCAAAAGCCGAATTACCAATACGAACTGGTTTTACGTTTTTATAGCCCGATAGCTGATCCAGTGAATTTTCAAAAATAAATTTTCTACCATCAATACCATATAAAACTTGAATACCGGCCGCGGTATCGCCGCTGCTGCGATCGATAAAATGATGAAAAAATTGCGCTTCATTGGAAAAGCCGATTCGAGATAGCGTGATGATGGTGAAAAATGAGTCACGGATCCAACAATATCGATAATCCCAATTTCGATTACCTTGGAGGTCTTCTGGTAAAGAAGTGGTTGCTGCCGCGGCGATGCCCCCGGTGGATAAATTGCTGAGTGCTTTCAATGTTAACGCGCTGCGCATCACTAAATCGGAATGGATTCCCTTATAATTACATTGCGAGGACCAACAAAGCCAAAATTGTTCGGTTTTTTTGACTAAATGATCTAATTCTTCTTCGGTGTAGAGCTCAAATTGACCTTGATCTAATAAATGCGGCAGACCTCCTTGAATCGATAAATATTTTTTTTGATTTTTTTTGATAGTAAAAACCGTTTGTACTTGATGCCTTTTTTTAAAATTAAAATCGATATTTCCAGAAATGCATAGCCCTTGATCACTAGCGATGGCGATAAATAGCTTCTTGTTATATTTTCGGATCCAAGGTTTAGTCAGGCCATAATCGAATCGGGGAAGTATATCCAGTTCGATATCTAGCTCTCCTGCAATACCTTCGATGATCCTGACCAGGTGGGAGATATGGTGTTCACTTTCCCGGTCTACAATGAAGCAATCGGTTAATTTTGCTGTTCCGGAAGCGCTTTTGAAAATATGTTCCAGAATCATGGTATTTTTTATATATTGCCGTGAAACTGTGTGATCAGCCCGGGGAGATATTTGACAATAGCCGCTTTTATTATCGATGATTCGGCCAAAGCAACTCGGAGCATCAATTTTTGGCATGCAACACCAATCTATTGAGCCATTTATGGAAATTAAAGCAACAGAATGACAATTAGAAATTAAGCCATAATCCTCTATATTTGGCATGAGCGCCAGTTCGATTTTAACCCTATTTCGCATAAAAAAATTATAAGTTATACCAAACGTTTTTGCCAAAACCGGACGTTTTTAAATAATTTCTATAAATTACCTCTAGAATTAATTTTTAACAAACAAATCAATTATTAGCAATTTTGGGAATTTGTGTTTTACTTATTTAGAGAAGGATGGTGTTAATTATATGGCAAAAATTCAACCTCTTTGGTATCAGGAAGCGATTATTTATGAATTGCATGTACGTGCATTTTACGATAGTAATAACGATGGTAATGGGGATTTTCCTGGGCTAATAGAGAAATTGGATTATCTTCAAGACCTGGGAATCACTGCTATCTGGTTGCTACCATTTTATCCATCACCGCTCAAAGACGATGGTTACGATATTGCCGATTATACCAGCGTTAATCCATCCTACGGCAACCTTAAAGATTTTAAACAATTTTTAAAAGAAGCTCATCGGCGAAATATCCGTGTTATTACTGAATTAGTGATGAATCATACTTCAGATCAACATCCCTGGTTTCAAAGAGCACGACAAGCAAAACCTGGAACTAAATGGCGGGATTTTTACGTTTGGAGCGATACCGCAGAAGAATATAAGGATGCTCGGATCATCTTTAAAGATTTTGAAACTTCAAATTGGACCTGGGACCCGGTTGCCAATGCTTATT
>JAFEDN010000001.1 GCA_018241585.1 Pseudomonadota bacterium
TACTGAAGCGGTTCATCAAAATCGTGGAAAAATGTTTCTGCAGATAATGCACGTGGGCCGAATAGCTCACCCATTAAATAAATTGGCCAACGCGGAAACCGTAGCGCCATCCGCAATTCAAGCCCAGGGACAAATTTATACCGACCAACAAGGCTTGCAAGCCATGGTGATGCCGCGAGCAATAAAAACTCAAGAAATTTCCGGCATTATTTCAGAATATCGTCAGGCCGTAGTCAATGCCTTTGCGAGTGGGTTTGATGGAGTTGAGTTGCATGCAGCGAGTGGGTATCTACCTTCACAATTTTTATCTACTAACACTAATCAGAGAACAGATCGTTATGGTGGCTCAGTCGCTAACCGGATTCGCTTTGTGGTTGAAGTATTGGAGGCAATGTGTAGTGTTAAAGGTTCTAACCGAGTGGGTGTTAGAATTTGGCCCGGCAGCTCTTTTAATGACATTGATGACGTTGATTCTGCAGAAACCCATATTGAATTGCTTAAAGCAATTCAGCCATTAAATTTACTTTATGTTCATGCAATTCGTTCCCCAAATAAAAATATCGATACATTTAAATTAGTGCGGGATCACCATCCAGGTTTTAGCATTGTTAATGGTGGTTTTGATTTAAAATCCGGTCAAGAAGCGATAGCTTCAGGTGTGGCCGATTTGGTTTCTTATGGAACATTATATGTTGCTAATCCCGATTTAGTTGCACGTTTTCATCAAGGTTGCTCACTGAATTCTGCTGATGAAACCACATTTTATACTCCTGGTGAACAAGGGTATTTGGATTACCCTCGCCTAAACCCAGTCTGAGCCCAGCGCTACTCCATCTCTCTCCATGACTATGCGCCAAATGCGCAAAAAATTTTATGAGATAACATCAAGCATTGCTATTGCCGAATTGCGCCGGATCAAATAATTGCTTGAATTTACCAGATACCGGCGCATGTTTTTACGTTTAGCTAATGGTCAATTATGCTGAGCGCCATTGCAGTGGCGTTTAACACAGCCGCAATCCGTACTGCGGCTTGAATGCTTTCGGTGCTGATCTCTGTTTTTAAAAGCTCGCGAACATGTGCTTCTATACACATGCCGCAACCATTCAAAGCTGATATCGCTAGACAAGCCAATTCAAAATCTGCTTTATGAATACCTGGATTGCCAAGCACATTCATCCGTAATTTTGCAGGCATGCTTGCAAAAATTGGATCATTCACCAAGTGGATAAATCGATAATAGACGTTGTTCATAGCCATGATGGTGGCCGCCGCTTTAGCTGCTTTGTGCTCTGCTTCAGATAAAACTATGGTGCTATCAGCAATGATGGCTGAAATAAGCTCATGATTTTTTGTGGCATAGGCGCAAGCTAATCCAATCAAATAAATTTGGTTTTTATTTAGATTCAAAGCGCCCGCTTCAGTTAATACTACAGCCAAATTCAGTTTGGTATCTTTCAGCTCATCGCCTAATTTATTTTTTATTTTTTCAATACTCATTTGATTACCTCGGTCAGGGTACGTTCACCTTTTTGCCAGTTGCAGGGGCATAATTCGTCTGTTTGTAGTGCATCTAAGACTCTTAATATTTCTTTAGGATTTCTACCCACATTGAGGTCATTGACCATAACAAAACGAATCAGATTATCAGGATCAACGATAAAAGTAGCTCTCAGCGCCACTCCTGAATGTTGTTCTAGAATACCCAATTTAGTCGAAAGCTCACGGTTCAGATCTGAAAACAGAGGAAACGGCAAATTACGTAACTCGTTCTTTTGCTGCTTCCATGCTAAATGCGCATACTCTGAATCTGTGCTGATCCCTAAGATTTTAGTATCTCTATCAGAAAATTCTTGGATTAGATTACCAAACTCGGCAATTTCAGTGGGACAAACAAACGTAAAGTCTTTAGGCCAGAAAAAATAAACCGCCCATTTTTTGTGATAGTCCTGATGACTGGTTTCTAAAAAGGCGTGCTGCGGATCACCCGCAATAACCGCGGTACCTTTAAATTCCGGAAACAAGTTGCCAATAGTTAACATAAATTTTTCTCCTGTTAAATTAATGAATAAGCCAATCCTAAATGATTACCATTGATATATAAAATCAATTGATATTATAATAACGATAGATACAATTTATTGAATAAACCTATGAATATACAAAGTATCAAATATTTATCTGCTTTAGCTAAATATCATCATTTTGGTAAGGCAGCTAAAATGTGCTTCGTCAGTCAGCCAACCTTAAGTATGCAAATTAAGAAATTAGAAGACCGTCTAGGCGTCCAGCTACTTGAGCGAACTAATAAATCTGTGAGGCTGACCGCCATAGGAGCAACCATGGCTCAGCATGCCGACAGCATTTTAAATGAGCTTTCTGCCATGCAGGAGGCTGCTAAGGGAGCTAAAGACCCTTATAAAGGATTGCTTAAAATTGGCATCATACCTACTTTAGCGCCTTATTTATTACCCTGTGTTGTTTTTAAATTGAAGAACAAATTTCCTCATTTAACTTATTATTTTTTAGAAAAGCAGACTGAACACTTAATAGAGGATTTAAATCAAGGAAAGTTAGATGTAGCTGTTTTGACTTTGCCGGTTCAAGCTAGCCATTTTGCCAGTGCCGAATTTTTTAAAGAGGAATTTTTATTAGCTGTGCCGATGAATCATCGTTGGGCTAATCGCAAGATGATTAAAGCCAGCGATTTACAAGATCAAGAGTTATTGTTGCTAGATGAAGGTCATTGTCTGCGTGAGCAAGCTTTGATATTTTGTTCGCAGAGAAATGCCTCCGAGACCAAAGATTTCCGGGCTACGAGTTTAGAAACATTACGCCATATTATTGCTGCTGGTGTAGGCATGACCTTGATCCCAAAGTTGGCATGTCGTAAAAACGATGGAATTTCATATATTCCCTTTAGCTCAGTCAATAAACCTTCGAGGTCTCTGGGTTTGGTTTGGAGAAAATCTGCCAAAAAAGATTTATTATTTACTCATTTTGCAGCTTTTTTGCAAGAGATATTAGAATCAAAATAATATTGAAATTCCAGGGCTCAAACTTATCAGCCGTTCTCATCTACCTCGTGAGCGATTACGCCGTTTCGCTTATTACCTATCATGATCTGCTAGCATCGTAAGTGATCTAAGCGCGTTGTTTGAATCGAGTTAGTTACTGCCATTTTTCAGCATTAGTAATTTGACGAATAATTTTATAGAAAAAAGACCAATCATCGGTAGCTTGATGTTTTAAGATAAGATTACTATCCGGTGACATGTTAGACATAATAATTAACCCATTCCCATTTTTGGTATCGGCTATTAAAATATTACGATAGCCTTCGTTTTCGCCCATGTGCATAAAATAATGTCCATTGTCAGCAACTTGTCCATATTGATTCATTCCAATTTCAAAACCGAGCCCCATGTTTTTATTAATTGAAGGGGTTACCATTAATTGGGCTTGTTGCAAATTTAATACTTGTTCATTTCCTGCTAAAGATTGTTGAACCGATATTACAAATTTTGCTAAGTCTTTTGGGGTTGTCCAAAGCCCTGCAGCAGCTTGTGCAATATAAGTATGCGGGCCTCCTGTGACCATGACGCCATCGAGTCTATAAGGCATAGCTACAAATTTAAAGCGGTCATTAGGAAGCGGTTGCTGAAAGGTGCTGTGATCCATTAGTAATGGCTGTAATACCAATGTATGCATGAGTTTTTCAAAAATTGATGATAAACGTCCATTAATGCTTGTTGAATAATGGTATAACCACCTCCTGAATAATTAAAATTGCTCCCAGGAATCGCTGATACGCGGATTGGCGCAGAATTTGCAGGGGGAACGCCATTGAGCACTTCAATAAGTGAAGGCAGTGGTTGATTTTTTGCATATCCAACAAACCCATGGACGGTGATTCCGGCGCTGTGGTTTAGCAATTCGCGAAGAGTGACTGGTTGAATTGCGGTCCATTTATTCTCGGGTAATTGCCAGCTCCTTAAATACTGATTTATATTTTTTTCTAATGTTATTTTTTGATCTTTTACCGCTCGCAAAGCTGCCATTGCTGTCACTGGTTTACTAATCGATCCGGCTTGGAACAGAGTATCCGTAGTCACCGGTTGCTGATGTATTTTATCGGCTATCCCAAAACCTGCAATCCACTCGATCCGATAATCTTTAATCACTGCGATGCTAACACCGGGGATATGATAGGTTTGCATGTTGTTTTTTATAAATTGAGTTAATTCTTTCTTTGGTAACTGTGCATAACAGCTTAAAGGAAAAACTATTGTAAAAAGTAACAAAAATATTACGGTTTGCATAAAAAGTTCCAGCCCAGGATATATTTTAGAAAATTAATAGTTAATCACATCGAGTAGCCACTTGGGTATGGCCACTTTCTGTTAACTTCATTCGACTAGGTTTGTTGTGGACATTGATTTCAAAGTCAAAAATGGCATTATCCACTCGACCAAAAAATTGATGTGAATTCATCGGATAGATATTAAATGGTTGATGCGGCTCTTTTTCTTGAGTAAAGTGCACTACTTGTAAGTGATCGGCTTGCCATTTGAAGTTATATCCTTCGTGATGCTTGAAGCAGTAATTGCCTGCATATTTTTTTATAGTAGACTGATCTAATCTGATTTGCTGATACAGCGGTAACAGTGAAATAGCCGGAGCTAAGATATGTAATCCGATGTTATCAGTATAAGTAATATTAGAAGTGTTTGTTAAAACGATCACTCCCAAAGAACGATCTTTCCTAAAGCCTAAAAAGCTTGAAAAACCTGAGTAATTACCATTCTTCCAAATAAGTTGGTTAGTTTGATCGATATTCCAACCTAAACCACTCATTAATGGTTTTGAGATGTCGCTCATCTGTGCAAGAGATTGCTGTCCTTGGCTATGAACTGGAAGATGACATAATTTCATAGCTGGATAGAGTGAACTCGGTAAAATTCCCATATTTGCTTTTAAAAATTGGACCAGGTCGCGTGCGCTGGAATACAAACCTCCTGCCGGCGCCATGCTCTTGAATTGCCATGAAGCAACGGGCTGGTCAATAGGACTATAACCGGTGACCAATTGCGAGCTTTTTTCCATAGGAATTTGAAAGAAAGTGGAATGCATATTTAGGGGCTGGAAAATAGTTTCCGCCATGTAATTTTGAAATGGCTCAGCGGTGATAGTCTCCACAGCCAATCCTAGCAAGGCAATACTTAAATTTGAGTATAGATATTGGCTGCCAGGCCGATAGGGTAATTGATAATGACCCAAAAATTGGGCGAAATCCGCTGTAGTCACGGTAGAATAAGGATTATCTGTCAAAGCGGTAACCCCGGCTCTGAAGGGTAGAGCCGCCGGCATGCCTGCAGTGTAGGTGGCTAAATCTACCAGCCGAATGGCATGCCCATGCCACTTGGGCAGGATGATTGGTTTAGGCATATAAGGTTGAGCTGGGGCATTTAATGCGACCCGGCCTTGAGTCACTTGATTGGCAAAAGCCAGCGTGGTAAATACTTTAGTGATCGAAGCTAAAGGAAACAGAGTATCTGAATTGATCGGAGCAGCATTAGGATTGCTGTTAAGCTTGCCAGCTTGGTAATAATCAGTATGGTCAGGAGTTACAATGGCGACGATGATGCCGACATTATAGTTTTTTTGCACCCGTTGATCCAAAATTTTTTGAATGTTCTCAGCTTGGGCGTTTGCTTGAGTAAATAAAACAGTAGAGAATACCAGTAATGTGCTGATGCGCATATAAAGCTCCAGACCAGGCCATAACTTTTATTTATATTATTAAATAAGTAGTTGCAAAGTCAACTTGGCTGGGTTGCAGAATAACGATTCTTGTCTATCCTGTGGTTAAATTTATTTTTATGAAACTCCAGTGTGTTATTCTAGATGATTACCAAAATATCGCTGTAGTATGCGAAGTGTTAAATCCAGTCTAAAGCGAAATTCTGATATTTGAGCTAATATTTATGAATAAATCGGGGGGTAAAAATATGCTTAAATTTAAAGCGATAGCGTTGTTATCGGCTTTTTCAATATTTGGTTTCAGTATTGCATATGCCAATGTTGAATCGAAAAACCCATCCTCAGGTTTTAAGATATTATGGGCCGAAGAATTTCGCTGATGACCATGCCAAAAATAATATTTGTAAAAAAACTGACCAGCAAAAAAGATTTTAAAAATAGTAGTGATGAGCTAGGAAGTAATTTTTGGGAAGGATGTATCATGGATGCCATTTTTGTTTCTAAATAAAATGAAAATTTATAACTGTTCAGAGGTAAAAATTTTGTCAATGCAGAACGGTGGGCGTTCCTATCCACCGGCTGAATAGTGATGTGAATTTTTAAATAAAGGAATGCCTTTTAAAATAATTGCCCCTAAGGTAAACACTAGAATTAGCCAAGCGAAAGAATGCAGAGTGCCGTTATAAAATATGCTAGCAATAGCACTGCCGATGACTCCGAACCAACCCATTAAAAAAGAAAATAAAGCGACACGAATGCCCATCGGTTGTTCAGTGGCTTCTATGCTTAAGCGATTTAAAGGAGCTAAAGACAATCCGCTGCCAAACTGGAAAACCATCAAGCTGATCACAATGTAGAACAACTGGTTAGGCCAGATGTATGCGCAGCAAACGGATATTACTGCTCCAAGCAATACGATCGGCAGCGCAATCTTTAAAGTTCCTTCCACTCCTTGGCGATGGATCAGAAATCTAATAACCCAAGTTCCCATAATATAACTACCCAGTAGCCATATTTGGATAATACCGTACCATACAGGAGTTAGATGGAAATCTCGGATTACTAATAAAGGGCCAATCACGATCCAAACAATTAAGCTTGCGAATAATAAGCAGAAAGACCCCATATTAATTAAAAACTGCTGATTTCTGATAATCTGCCAATAATTCTTAAAAATTTTTAACTTTAATGGTAATCTTTGTTCCGGAGGTAAACTTTCTGGCATCCAGCGTTTTAGCATCAAAACGACAATTGCTCCCCAAATAGCGAGTATGATGAATAACCAACGCCAGCTAGCAAATAATAATAAAATGCCTCCAAATAAAGGACCCAATGCGGGAGCTAAAACTGCGACTCCACCCATCCAAGCTATGGTTTTAACGGCTTGTTCCGATTCGAGAAGTTCATGAATACTAGCATAACCTGCCACGATGATAGCGCAAACCACCATACCTTGAAAAAAACGGGCGATGATCATCATGGTGATATTATCCGCCATTGCGCAAAAAACACTGGCAATCACAAATAAAATACCACTGTACAAAAGCACTGGCCGCCGTCCAAAACGGTCAGAGACCGGGCCTAAAATCAATTGCAAGGAAGCGCTGCCGATGAACCAGGCAGTCAAAGTCATTTGAGCCGTCGAGGAAGAAATTTTTAAATCATTCATAATACTCGGCAAGGCCGGTAAATATAAATCATTTGACAAGTAGGAAGCCATTTCGTAAAAAACTAGCAATAATGGATAGACTAATAATTGATTTTTTTTCATGAAAATAACTCAATAGAGGCTTGGTCATGCTATTTTGACATGGTTTCTTAAACAAATGTAGTATCTAAATTTGCTCATTGTACATCTTTGGATTGATCAAAGGCACAACCATGCAATTTATCTCTGCACACGACAAAAATGGATTAGTGAGGAATAAAGTCAAGCATGACAGGCATGCCTTTAATTTCATAGACCTGTTCCATAGGATACCTCTGGCAGTTAAAAAATAATTGCGATATTATAAACTCCGTACTACAGTACAGAGTCAAGCGAAATGGCAACAGCTAAAATTAAATGTTTTGCCCAAGCGGGTGGTGTTGGAGTTGAAGCTCGGCAACGTCTGGCAGGATTAACTAAAAAAATCATTGAACTAAAAGATATCGCAGTCACGTTAACTCAAGTCTTGAGTGATTGCCAGCAAGCTTCTTAACTACATGAACGCTCTATTATTCAAGCTCTTGTTTCTTAATCAGCAGCAATTAAAGGTGAGTTATGTTTTCTGAAATCAAAATCAGAACTTTGAAAGCAAATCAGCCGCCTGGAACTTTGGTATACACCGGCGATAATAAAAATTTACTACCGAACCTGCGCTTAGTGCGCTATTCAACAGAAGGTTGTGAACAAAAAACCGGTGCGAAATTGCCTGAAGTTATGCTCCAGCCAAAAGCCGGTGCTGTGACCTGGTTACAGGTCCAAGGTTTGCAGGATATTGATTTGATGGAACAGCTTGCTCAGCAGTATGGATTACATCCTCTAACCATGGAGGATATTCTTAATGTGGGGCAACGGCCTAAAATCGAGGAATTTGAAGATTACATCTTTATTACTTTAAAAGTATTGCAATCTAAACCGAAACAACAGACTTTTGTAGCTAAGAATTTAAGCTTAGTGATGGGTAAAGATTTTATACTAACATTTGATGATGAACATTCGGATATATTTGATTCAATCAGTGAGCGTATTTGCCGTCATCCTGATCAATGGTTGAAAAGAGGTAATAATGACTATTTGACTTATCGGCTCATTGATACTATTGTCGATGGTTATTTCTTTGTGTTGGAAAAAATAAGTGACCGTCTCGAAAAAATTGAAGACTTAATTATTAGTAATCCAACTAAACGAAATGCTCGCAGTATTTATCAGTTAAAAAAGCAAATATTTCAAATTCGCAAAATGATTTGGCCATTGCGAGAAATTTTGAGCCATTTATTAAATGCTGAAAAGATTTTGATTTCTGACAGCACCAAAATCTATTTACGCGATGTATTAGACCACGCCAATCAAGCTATGGATGCGGTGGAAACTTTTCGTGATATGCTTTCCAATATGTTGGATGTTTACCTCTCTAATTTAAGTTATCGAATGAATGAAATTATGAAGGTGCTAACGATCATCGCGACTATTTTCATGCCAATTACTTTTATTTCCAGCATTTATGGAATGAATTTTCATTACATGCCGGAATTAAGCTGGCGTTGGGCATATCCTGCGGTGCTTGGTTTAATGGTAGTGATTGTGTTATGGATGTTGCAATATTATCGCCGCAAAAAATGGCTGTGATTAACTCCTAAATTATATCAACTTAATTTTATGCGGAAACAAATATGAATAAATTAGCGAACGGGCGGTTTACTCACAAGTTTCTATAATTGTTTCTGAATTAATTTTTTTTCTTCCGTTTTTCGAATAATTATCGAAGGTTTAAGGATTGCCAAATATTTGTAAGCCTGCGAAAGATTAGAATTATTTAAATTATAAATTCTTTGTTGGCAGTATCTAATAAATTTACCATTTCTTTCGGGATAATAGCGAGTGTTTTTTAAAATACTTATGGCTCGTCTATAAAGGGTTACTGATTGATTTTTATTAGTAGATTCATGATCTTCCGCTTGTTTGATACAACTTTTTGCTTCTGCTATCATGAAATCATAAAGTTTGTTTTTGGCATATTTCAAAATTTCGTTTTCTTTTTCTTCGCTAATTAATTGTACTGTGTGCTCATAAGCATTTTTAGCATCTTGTTCTTTGTGATCGGCTGCATAAATATCTCCTAACATCGTGTAATGAAAAGCTTGAGATTGATGATCACTTTTTGCTTCTGAAAGTTCTACAGCCCTTTTCTGAAAGCACATAGCTTGTTCAAGATTATTTATTTTTTGATAGTAAGTTCCTAACTGGTAACAAGGGCCGGCAAGTTCAGGATGTGATTCTGAACCAAAATATTCCTTTACATGATTATAAGCTAAAGAATAATGATGATGACAAGAAGAAAATTGATTTCTTGATAAAGCAATCTGCCCTATTGTGCGATGAAGTTGATATGTCTCTAAAAGATAATCACCTTGATTTTGATTTTTTAGATACTCATAGATTGCTAACGCCTCTTTTGCCAGCGCTAATGAATGAGTTAAGTTATTATTATCTAAATATAACAATGACAACTTGGTAGAATATTTGGCCCTAGTCAAAGAATTTTGTTCCGCTAGTGCTCTTAAAGTAGAATAGCATCTAACAAAATAGCGGGATGAAACTTCTTCTAATTGAAGTTTCTTGCAAATTTCAGCCATGTGTTGATATCTTTTGGCAATTTCCCGGCTGTTTGCTCCATGCTGTTTACATTCAATTTGTAAGGCTTGGTCAAAATATCTTGTTCCATCAGCAACTCTTTTTGTATTAAAGCAAATAATGCTTAAATTAAGATAAATGATTGTCATATTCGTGGCTGGATAATCTGGTGCAGTGGTTGCCTGAGTTAAAGCCTGGTTCAAATATTCCAAACCGAGTACGTATTCACCATTTCCAGTATAAGCAGTCCCTAATTCAGCTAGAGCCTGCGCATACCCTGGGGTGCTAAAATCAGCTTGACTAAAGTATTGCAATACTTCGAGATAATATGGGATGGCTTGATGAAACTGTGCTTGGTTAACGAATTCTCTGGCGGTAGTTAAACAAAATGTTAAACGTTTTTGTTGTCTGGTTCTTTGATCTAATTTCATGAACTTGTTCCTTTTATCTTTAATCAGGTCAAATATAATACAATTTATTTTAAGATAAATAAAGAGCAATAAACACTATCTTTGATCAATAAGAAAAATTGTAGGAATAGCAGTTAATTTTGTGTAAATTTTTCAATTAATTAAAATAATTACAGGGTTGCCATGATTATGAATCCAAACTTCACCAGCTTCATTTTATATATATTAATAAAAAAATGCGGCGGTAATGTTTTTTCCATTGATGGATTATAGATAGCGATGTATTTTTTTTAGTAGTTGTTTGTATAAATTAAGTTATTTATTAGGATTAAAATTTTAATGATTATGAGCTCTTAAATAGGATAGATCGTGTTCTTCATCCAACAAATGTCTACGGGCTAATGATTGAGAGCCTAAAAACAACGTATCCTTGAATAACATAACCACTTCAAAAGAAAAAGAGATTAACTAATCAATTGCAAGATTGCAATTTTTAAAGCCAATCATTTAATGCAATACCCACGCTGATACTATTGGTATGGTTGTTATATTCAATCAAGCTTTGGCCATAGCCGCTAAACGCTTGCACGTAACCTCGAAATTGGCGCACTAAAGGGAAAGACCAGGTTAATTGAGCGCTGGTTCGTGAAATATGCTCCCAATTATAAGTTACCAGAGATAAAGTTTGTTTATGAAATTGGTAAGATAACAGTATTCTTTCATAACCAAGATAATGTGCGATATCAGGATTATTATCCAGACTGTCGCCAGGAATAACATACCAAGGTCTTACGCTGAGTAACCAATTATTTTTTGAAAAAATAGTCTCAGCGTAAACGCGATTCCAACTGCGTTCATAAGTACCGCCTCTACCATTAGACTGATGATAAGCGCCAATATTAAAAAAAACCAAGCTCCAACCATCAAAAATATATTTATCAATGTTGTTTGCTAAGAATATTTCAGGTTGATAGTCGCTTTCTCTAAAAAATTGAGTTTTTTTATTGTAAACTTGCCAGAAAGATAATTGTGTGTAGGCTAAATTTAGTGAATTTCTCCAAAGTAAATTTCTCAAAATCGCTGCTTTAACACTAAATTGAAATTTAGTTTCAATATGATTTAAGCTTGCACTTTCCGGCATATCCGATTCAGCATCTTGGTTGAACGAAGAAGTATAAGAAAATGGCATAATATAAGTTGGTTCGTATAAAGTAATGAGATAAGGATTAAGTTCTTCTTTGGTTTGTAAAGTCTCCTTTTTTTGCGCTATATCTTCAGGTGAAGCAAGCGTTACTGAACTGAACAGAAAAAAGTTAGTAATTATTGTAAGTGCAATAGTTCGTGACAATCTATATTTCATTTTATTCCTCCTATAAAAAATCTCCTCTCTTTTTTAAATTTAATAGTAGTTTTTTTTACTGTCAAATTAAAAAATAAATTTAAAATATTTTTAAGGAGTTTTGATAAAAATTTATTTGACATTAAAAATAAATTGTGTCATTCTAATATCAAAAATTGATGAGGATGGTAATCATGTTAGAAATTTTTAATTTGATTAAACACAATCTTCCTCTAATCGAAGCTAGTCTTGCTAGCTTAGTGCTTGGGCTGATTTCTAATTGGCTGCTCTATAAGCTAATCAATAAATATTATGTCCCTACTAAACTCACCCCGATGGGAATTATCTTTTCTGCTTTACGCCGTGCGTTTTATTTTATATTGCCCTTATTTTACTTTAGTTTTTTTGCATCTTGGCTAAATTTGAGTACCACTTTTCATGTTAGTGAAATTTTAGTCAAAATATTATTTACCATCGCTTTTTCTTTAGCTGCAATCAAGCTTTTAGATTATATCGATATTTGGCTAGAACGAAAAAGAAATTTACAATTAAAAGAAATTAATTTTGGTGGCTTGATCACTAAAGCCTATTTGTTGAAACGTATTTTAACCACCGTCATTATATTTATCTCACTTTCATTAATATTACTTAATTTCCCTTCTGTTAAAGAAGTGGGTAAAGGCATACTGATTTCTGCAACGGTGGTAGGAGGTATAATTGCTTTTGCTGCTCAAAAAGTTTTTACCAATCTATTTTCAGGTTTAGATTTCATTTTAAATAGACCTATTAGTGTCGGCGATACCATTGCTATCGGTTCCGAGGTTGGAAAAATAGAGCGAATTACTTTAAACCAAATTCATTTACGCACTTGGGACTTACGTTTAATCATTTATCCATTATCTTATTTTAATGAAAATTCTTTCCAAAATTTAAGTCATGCCGAATATGGGCTAAAAGGCACAATTTATTTATTTGTCGATTTTTCAACTAATATAGACAACTTAAGACGTACATTGAATGCTATATTAGAGCAATCCCTATTTTGGGATAAAAAAACCAATAGCCTCCAAGTGGTTGAAGTTACCGAAAATAATATGCAGATACGCATCGTGGTTGGTGCTAAAGATTTTGGTGAATTATGGGATTTAAGATGTGAGGTCCGAGAAAAATTAATTAGCTCTATTCAGCAAAAATTTCCGGCTATGTTACCTAAGAACTATATTCGATTAGAAAATATTAATAGCAAGCTACCTTCAGTGAGTGATGTTGGGATGTGATTGGTTATTTTAAATTCTTGGCACGATGATCTAGATGATCTAACAGTTTTTCTCTAACGCTATAATTAATTTTTTCCTTCTTCCATAGGTCTAAAAGCGTAGTTCTTTCAATTTCAATAATTTGTAACTGCAGGCTGGTATCTTCAGCAATTTCCGTGTCCTCGTCATGGAGTAAAGGGTCGGTATGGTCATCTAAGCGGGCAATTAATTTTAATTTTTCCATTCGGTATAATTCAATATAAAGTTTTGCTTCATTAAATAATTTTTGATCGGAAGCGATTTGTTTTTTATAGTTCTTTAACCAACGTAAAACCGCCGAAATCATTGATTTTCGAGCGGTAAGTTCAGCAAGATGATCACTGTAACGCTCTTTTTGCGAAACTTTTTCAATTCCCATGAGCTTTACAATCCATGGTAAAGCTAATCCTTGCAGTACTAATGTGGCAATGATCACTGTGAAAACTAAGAATACGATTAAATCTCTAGCATTGACTCCATTGATTACTTTCGGTAAAAAAGGTACTGCTAATGCAGCGGCTAAAGAAATACCGCCACGCATCCCGGACCAAGAAATCAAAAAAAGCGCCGGCCAATTCATTTTTTGATTTCGATTACGGAATAAAGGCCAAGAGACATATACCCATACAAAACGGCCAACAATAGCAAGAGCCACTAAAGTAATAACATCAATAATTAACGGTTTCAATGGCATGACGGCAATGCCTTTAAGTATGGAAGATAAATCTAATCCCACTAAAAGAAACAATAAGCTTTGAATAGCAAACGAGAAAGCAGGCCACATGGCTCGGCTGATTAATCTAAACTGCGGCGTGAATTGAGTAGAATAATAATGACCGATTACAAATCCTGTAGCCACCACCGCGATTATACCGCTGCCTCCTAACATATTGACTGGGTAATAAACCAAGAAAGGGGTTAATAACGACGCTAAAACATGTAACGACGGGTTAGTAATTCTTTTTCTTAATTCACCTAGGATAAACCCCATTAAAAGACCAAATATAGTTTCTCCTATAATGATTGCAAAAAAAGTAATTAAAGCATGGATCAACATAAATTGATGGGTGATTTCGGCAGCTAAAGCAAATCGAAATAATGTCAAGGCAGCGGCGTCATTTAGCATGCTTTCGCCTTCTAAAATACTAATTACTCTAGCAGGCATGCTGATTTTTTCAGCAATGGCGACAATGGCTACATCATCCGGAGGAGCGACTACTGCGCCAATGACAAAAGCCAATGCCCAGTCTATTTCTGGAATCAGTTGTTTGATAGCAATAGCAATGATAATAGTAATGAACAGCACGTGGCCAATCGATAATAACCCGATCGGACGTATATTTTTTTTAAATTCTTGCCACGAAGAGAATGCACTAATTTGATAGAGCAGTATCGGTAAGAAAATATTTAACACCAAACTTGGATTGAGAGTGACTCGAGGAAAAAAAGGAATAAAGCTGAACAGCATCCCGGCTATAGTCAGTATTAAAGCCAAGGGAACAACCCATTTGTTGAACACTTGCCCAAAAATAACAATAATGCAAAAAAAACCGATATAAACGGCTGCTTGCTCCATGCGTTATTCCATTAACGTGCTTTTGGAGCTTTTATACCAACTATGACAGCGATAAATGCTGCTAATGAGGCAATGGCAATAAGTAAGATTGCTCCTTGATACCCTTTTAAAAAATAATGCTGAAAAATAGCAGTAACTTCTTCTAGCTTCAAGCCCGTGTTATTTTTAATAATTTGAATAGCGTTATCGATATTGGCAGTAGCTTCTTTGGTCCAAGCTTTGGCGTGAATTGAACGTTGATTCAATAAATCTTGCAGGTTGTTTTTCGATAAAATGTTATAAATCAAAGTCCCGACCGCTAAACCAATAGCTCCACCCAGATTATGTAAAGTTCCCAATGTCCCCATGCCTACTCCGGCAGACTCTTGGGGCAGAGAGGATAAAGCAGCAACTATCGAGGGGCCAAGAATACAAGCCCAACCAATACCAAATAGGAGATAAGCAAATAAGATTAAATAAAGCGGTGTGTTGACTCCAAATTGAGACTGCAATAACGCTGATATGAAAAACATGAGCAGTCCAAAGGATAAAATTGCTTTAGGTCCTCTTTTATCAACAATTTTGCCTGTTATTGAAGATAAGGCGGCGACCATAAAAGTAGCGGGTAACAAAGAAAATCCTATCTGATAGCCAGATAAACCTTTAATGAAATGAAGATATAGTGGAATTAAAAAGAAATCGATTGCATAAGATAGCGCTAAAGAAAAATTAGCAGCTAAACCGATCAGAAAAATTCGATTAGCAAACAAATGAAACTCAATGATCGGGGCAGAGATTTTATTTTCAACAAAATAAAACAAAACCAACCCAATGATGGCAATTAACAACAAAATAATAATCTTGTCGGATAACCAACCCCACATTGCTCCTTGAACCAAAGCTAAAATAAGGCAGGGAATCGAAATTATGATTAGAATAAAGCCCAGCCAATCAATCTTTTGAGTCGAACTGGGGTGCTTGGATTCAGTGACGTTGCTCCAGCTGAGTAGCAAGCTGATTAAAATAATGGGTGGATTGATAAAAAATATCCATCTCCATCCAATGGTGCTAACAATAAATCCGCCGATAACAGGACCTAGAGCCAAACCCAATCCATTGGCGCTAATTAATAAACCGGTGGCTCGTCCTCGTTGATGTTCTGGGAATAAGTTAGGGATCAGAGCTATAGGTGCAGTATATAAGACTGCAATGGCAATGCCTTGCAGGAAGCGGAAAAAAATCAGTAGGTTTATTCCAGAGCAAAAGCCAACTCCCAGTGAAGCAAGCGCAAATAGGATCATTCCTAAAAATAAGCAAAGTTTTCTGCCGAAAATATCCGCTAATTTTCCCGAGATCACCATAAAGGCGGTTAAAGCTAATAGCAGCGAAGTCATGATCCATTGCAATTGGATCACACTTATTTTTAAGTCACTTTGAATCGCGGGTAGTGCCGTATTGACAATGGTGAGGTCCAAACAGCCTAAAAATCCTGCGATACTGATGCCAATTAGGCCGAGCCATTTCGATTTTTCCAAATTAGGCATGCAGAGTCCCTCCATTTAAAATGAGCTTATTGTATCACAAAGAATTTTTAAACTGGAGAGGTTCTTAAATCACAATATCCAGGCTTTAGATCAATTATCTTTGATGATTACATCATTAAACAGTTGTTTTCGCTGGTCTGGTTATCCACTGGCTTTTTGGCTAAAATAGCCTCAATTTCTTTAGATTTCTTTTGCCAGAACTGTAAATGATTTTCAACTAATTGCTGTAGTAACTTTTTTTTGCTACAAAATGCTCGAGCTTTCAAAGTATGCCAAGTACCTAATGACATAGAGATAGCAATTGATTTTTCTTCCGGGCTTTCAATTTGATTATAAAATGTTGCTAAATCATCGGTGAAATCGCTAAGTTCTTTTTTTGGCATTAGCCTTTCTGTTGAGGTAAAAAAGTGAGTTTGTTCAGGTTTTTGCTCCACTAAGTGATTAAATTGAACCTGAATAGCATTTAAGAGTCCTCCCATCTTTTGCTCTAGATCACTTGCTGTAAAAGTAGAGGGTTCTGAACTATAGGGGCTAAAAGAGTCTTCCATGGGAAAAGGGCTGTTTGAACTAGACCTTCTAGATAAGCTGCTTGAAGGGGAAGGCTCCGGAACAGGATTGATTTGACCTCGACAAGAATATTCAAGAGAAGTAAAGAATCCAGAAGAAAATGACAGGTCCCTATCAAAAGAAGTCATACTGCTTTTTCTAGATGACGTTGAGTTATTGTCGTCTGAAAAGTCGGTAGATGCCAGAGACCTCTTTCTTGGAGTAAACAATCTAAAAGGAGGTTGCTCCTCTTCCATTTTGTCAGATTGTTTATCTTCTTTTTTGACTAACTGCTTTACTTTTTTATAAAGGTCGTTTTTGCTCGAATTTTTCATTAAATAGTCGTCAATATCGATGCCTTTCATTTTTTCTCTGTCGTAAGCATCTCCGGAAAATCCAACAATCGGAGTCCTCGAGCCAGTTGATTTTTCCAATAAACGAATTTCTTGAATAGCCTTGGCGCCACTCTTTCCTGGCATGTTAAGGTCTGTGATAATTATGTCAAATTGTTGCTTTCTAAAGCGCTCTAATAACTCATTACCATCTTGAGCCAGTTCAACTGAACAGCCCCAGGAAAGTAATTCTTTATGGTAGGCTTTGCGCATTATTTGGCAATCATCCGCAAATAATATTTTGGCCTTCATTTTGGGTCTAGATAGTTTCTTTTTAGTGGTGTTAATTTTCAGACTATTTTGCGCTGGTAAAGTTAATTGAATTTCAAATTGTACCCATTGTTCTTCTGTTGAACTGGTACAAATAATTTTTCCGGACATCAAGTGAATTAATCTTTGGCAAATGGTTAATCCTATGCCGTTGCCCTCAAATTTTTTGACGGTACTGGCATCACCTTGGTCATAGGGAATGAATAATCGAGCGATTCTTTTTGAATCTAAGCCCGGACCGGTATTCTTGATTTTAAAATCGAGCTGATAATTGCCATCCATTGGTTCACTAGTAAAGGAAAATTCAACCTGTGGAGGCCGTTTATCTACTGAGGCTGCAAACTTAACGGCATTTGAAAGTAAATTAGAGATTACTTCTTTTAGCCAAAAAGCATCTCCTTTGAGCATAATTTCAGAACTAATAGTAGGAAAGGTTAAAGTAATTCCTTTTTCTTTACAGGATGAGTTATAGAGCGAGAATAATGGTTTAAATATTTCCTTATTAAGAGCAAATGGCTTAGATTCTATTTTTAACTGAGATAAGTTTAATTTTTGTAATTTCAGAAAATTACTCAGTAATTTGCTTCCATCTCTGTTACATGTTAATGCCACGTTGACACAGTCTTTAATCTCCTCTAATGTTATATGCAGAGCGGTAACATCAACCTCTTCGGTTTCTTGTCGATTACTTTTCTGATATTGACTAATTTCTTTTGATAATTTCTCGAGCAAGGCAATTGCTAACCGAATATTAAGGTTGACCGCAGTATTGTAATGGTTGGTATCATGATATATGGCTTCAGCTAAGGACACTGGAGTTGAATCATTTTTTTTTTCAGAGGCGATTATTTCAGGGTCAGAAGGAGAAAGTAAATGAGAGGATGAAGAAGATGATGACGAGGATAAGGAAAAGTGCATAAGATATCTCCAGTTCGTTTCAGTTATTAAATGTACACATCAAATAATTTAGGCTTTTATTGGTCAAAGATTAAACTGAACTATTTTTTTTCGCAGCTTACATTAAACCCAAACGAATGTAAATACTGGAGATAGGGATTCTGTTATTGCGATCCAGTGCGCAGGAGGGAATCCAGTCCACGCTTTGGACTAAGAAAGGGACAGCCACGAACTCGATGCATTGGTCTCGTTTGGACGTATAGCGATTAGGGCCGGTTAGTGGTGTGGGAAGGGAGTCGAAGGAAATTACCTACGGCGCCGACGACGAGAGAGGCTTTTTTCAGCAAAGAGTAATTTGGCATAAAACCGACTACAAACCCAGCTATGCCAGCAGGAATACGATAATAGTCATGATGGAATTTGGCATCGAATACACCTCTTGCTGCCAAATACATACCGTAAACTCTTTGTACTATTTGTGCTAGTTTTTTCTCAGGGATTTTACCACTTGTACTGATAAACTCTGATGTGAATAACAGCATAGTCATCACATGTTCCACCGCAGGTATAGCGGCTTCGAATATATTTTGATTGGTCCGAGCAGGATTAGCTTTAAGTTTTTTACGTTCGTAATAAATATCCATTATAGAGATAAGTGAAAGAAATAAAATTAAGGGCTGTTGAATTTTTGTATCCAATTCTAATGCATATCCTAATAATATCAGTCCTTCGGAGACATCTTTCATTCCTTTAACATAAGGCTCGGTTAAGACGGTTGCTCTCATTTAGTAGTTCCCTTTTTTATAAACTTTCATTAGAATTGCATTAATTTTAATGTGAGTCAATATCTCTAAAATGCACAAGAATCTAATAGTACACAATACGTTATTAATTTCTGGATCGGCAATGCCTCCTAGTTCTAAATCGCAAAATATTAGAGCTTTGTTTTTTGCGTTATTGGCTGGAGGTCAATCCACCCTGCACAACATACTAGTTTCAGAAGATATGATTGATGCAGTAAGAGTTTGTAGGAGCCTGGGAGCTGAAATTAATCAACAAGCAAATAAATTAACCATCAAAAGTTCCGGCTTGCCCTTGCCTAAAATTGCTCATGCGATATTTTCTGGAAATTCCGGAATTACTACCCGTTTTGCTCTGCCGTTGCTAGGCTACCGAGATCAAGTTAATAAACCTGTGGTATTTGATTGCGGTGAGCAGATGCGCGCTAGACCTATTCAAACTCTAGTAGCAGCGTTAACTAACCTGGGAATGTCGATTGAATATATCGAAAAGCATGGCTCCTTCCCATTAAAAGTAACAGGACGGTTACGAGGGGGGCGCACTGAAGTCGGCGGCTTAAGTTCACAATATCTTTCTGCATTACTTATTGCTGCCCCTTGTGCAGAAAGTGATAGTGAAATTATCGTAAAAAATTTACATGAAAGACCTTATATGGAAATGACCTTAAATTGGCTCAAGCAACAAAATATCCAGTATCGGCACGAGCAGAGTGGCGATCATGATTTATTTATCATCAATGGTCAACAACATTATCAGCCTTTTGAAAAATCGATTACCGGTGATTTTTCATCGGCTTCTTATTTGATTGCGGCCGGTGCATTGTTAGGAGGAACGGTCGAATTACAAGGTTTGGATATGCGAGACCCGCAGGGAGATAAACGTCTGGTTGAAATTTTGCAGCAAATGGGCGCTGATATTCGCATTGAGCCCAGCAAATTGATCATAGCAGGCGGCAAACCACTACGAGGCATAACCATTGATGCCAATGATATCCCTGATTTGCTACCCACTTTGGCTGTGATTGGAACCCAAGCTGAAGGTCACACCGCTATTCTCAATGTAGCTCAAGCCAGAATAAAAGAGACCGATCGGATTCATTCGATCACCCAAGGGCTTTCACGGATGGGGGCTAAAGTACAGGAGCATGCCGATGGTCTAACGGTCTATCCTTGCCGTTTAAAAGGAAATTCAATTCAAGGTTATGGCGATCATCGAACCGTGATGGCCATGTCTTTAGCTGGTTTATTGGCGCAAGGAACCACCCAAATCGACGATGCGGACGCGATTGAAAAAACTTTCCCCAGCTTTGTAAAAATTATGCAGAGTTTAGGGGCGAACATGGAACTGCAAAGTGCGCTTAAATAATAAGCATCTTATTCTCATTGGCTTTAAACATACTGGAAAAACAGCCGTTGGTCAGCTTTTAGCGGCAAAGCTGCACTGTGATTTTATAGATTCTGATATGATGATCGAACAAAGTTATCGGCTCCAGTATCATTTAGCATACACTGGCCGTGAAATTTATCAGGTTCATGGTGAATCGTTTTTTAGAACACTAGAACGGCAAACGTTAACTCAATTATTAAATAACCCTCCTTCTGTGATTGCCTTAGGGGGTGGAACACCTATGGCGGAATCAAATCAAATCATGATCAAAGCTCATTTGGTGATTCATATCACTGCTTCCCCAGAAGTGGTCTTTGCCAGAATCATGGCTGCAGGAAAACCAGCTTTTTTTCCAGAGCAAGAAAACCCGCAGCTCTATTTTCAACGTTTATGGACTCAGCGCCAAAAGATATATCAAGCGCTTGCTGAAATCACAGTGGATAATAGTGGAGCAGTGGCTGAAACTGTTGAAAAGATATTAGAAAAAATTTCGTAACCTCACAGCAACATGGTTTAGCTCACTTGGTCAGACCAAGCCTGCAATAATCATCCCTTGTAATTTTTAAAAATACAGTTAATCTTGCTATCAGTTATCTTACTGCCAGCAACTACCTGGTAAATTTTTAACAAGGAGGAATATTTATGACAAAGTTTGACGATGAAATCGATACCGAGCGAACAGCTACAGTTGCTCCATCAACGACGCTGATACCTTATGCCGGATCAAGATTTGCGCTCAGTGTAGAGTCAGATCAAAAATTGTCTCCGCAGGATATTTGTCAGCAAGCCACTGAACTTTTCTATAATGATCAATATATCGCCGCTTTTAGAAATTTATCCAGTGTATTAGAAAGTAAAAATGAAGATGCTGAATATGTTGCGCAGGCTTATATAATTGCAATAAAAGTATTCTGTATTCTTAGAATGATTGATCCCGCGATGATCTTAATTAATAAATTAGAGGAGAAACCTGGTGCGGAATCTGTTAAAGCTGATTTAGTAACTATCAAACTGTTATTGTTAGCATATCGTAGCGCCTTTTCGGATCAAGGGAAGGAACGTAAACAAATTAAAAAAATTCTAAATGAAAAAAAAGCTGTTGTTGCTTCATCTTATTTGAAGCTGTTAAAATTGTTTCAGAACAGTTCTAAGTTATCCTTTGCAAAGGAGTTCAAGAATTCGAACTTGCCGGCAATTTGGCTAAAGGCTGCAGCGAAAGATAAAATGACTTGCTATGAGTTAAATTATTTATATTTTTGGAGTGGGCTGCTGCTTTCTGCGCATCAAGACTATAGTCAATCTGAGGTTATATTTAACAAAATTTTTCCGATCCATATAGTGAAAAAATTTGACACCTATCAAATTGAACCTGATAAATCAGTTAAAATGAGTTATTTGTGTTGTTTGCAGATTTTGCTAAATAAACGTGAGCAGGGAAAATTCGATGAATTTCTGAATCATTCAGCGATCTCTGAAATAAAAACCCAATATGCCGATTGTTATGAAGTAGAGTTAGTGTTGGGTGACAGCTTAGTGCGCAATATGGTCCAGGTGAATGAAACCACTATCAGTCAATATGCGGCATTAATCACTCCGGCAATTGATATTTTGAAACAATATTACAGCAAAGACCGAATGATCGAAATATTTAAATTGATCGCTAATCAATTAAAGCAATTATTTAGCTTTTTCTATAGCCAACGTTATTATTACGCTTTTGAAGAAATTCCCGAATTGCAAGCGGATATTGCCAGTGGCAAAGCCGATTATGCGGTATTTTTTGCCAATATGGACGAGGCTGCGGATTTATATGCCTTGGCTACTTCGCAGGAACACGATGTTGTTTTGGAAGTCAAGGCTCACCAAAAAAGATATATGCTTTCTTATATCAAGGAAATTAAGCAGCTTAACCGCCAGAGTATTAGAAACGTGATTGCGCTTAAACGTGAGTCTAAATTATTAACAACAGAGGCTGAAACTTATTGCCAATTAATAGATTCGGTAGGAACAGAACTTAAAGGTGATTCGGGTTTTCAAAGTACAGAATTAGAGAGGGCTCTCAGTAAGTTTAAAACTGGTGACGCCAAAGCATTTTATTTAAAAAGTTTGGTGGTCATTTTATTTCACCGGCAATTATTTAGAGCGGCGCTCGAATGCAGTAGTAAACTAACCGATCAATTTCCGGCTTTTGAGCCTGTTGAGACCGCACTCTATAAAGCCAGAATCCACGCTGCCTTGCGTCAACCGGAATTCCGTGAAATTCTACATAAACTTACTCTGGAAAAAAGACAAAAGCTGAAACTAAAAAATCATGATATCTTATTAATTGCACAAGAATGTGAAATTCAGTACGCGATAGCAAGTGAAGATTTAATTGGAGTTATTCAATTATTTAAAAATTTATCTGGCTTGCGCACAGAGTTAATGCGAGATTACCAGCAATCGCATGTACCTTTGATGGATAAGCTTAATGAGGTGGCTAAGGGATATATTGTATCGAGGTTCTCTGCGGATATTATCGATGAGATGACCCAAAAGCTAGAAGTTAAGCCGCAACGTAAAAAAACACCGCATAGTGATCAGTGGCATGATTTGCTTGCAGAGCAGTTAACTGGTTTTTTTGTCGAAGTAATCCAGTTTCAAGATTGTATATTTAAGATTCCTGATACAATCCAGAATCTTTATGAGGCAGATATTTCGCTAAAAAAAGCGCAAGACACTGCGAAAAAAGTGAACCTTCAATTAAGAAAATTTTTTACCGAAATGAAAAAACCGGCGCCGCAGACTACCACATCAGTAAAAATTGTAACCGAACCTATTTTGAGCAAGCGCAATATTTTTATGCAATGCTTGGAAGCCGATTTAGAAGAGGGGTTTAATAAAGCTTGGAGTTATCAGCATGGTTTTAAACCGGATACCCCTAAGATTGGCGATAAAATTCAATTATTGACCATGGCGGCGACCTTGTTGCCTTTAGGAAGCGATATCAGTAAAGGGCTGAGCGGAATTTCATTATTTCTTCGGGTTGCTAATGATATGTATGAGGTTGTAACCACTGGTCATGGTAGGACTTTAGCGGCGCGGATTCTTAAATTATTACCCGAAGGATATCGTAATCGGGATATTTCTGATTTTTGCGATCAAACCGCAGAATTAGTCGCCGAGGTTTACGCGGATCAAATAGAAAAATTATCGGTACAGCCATCGGGGATACCGTTATTCGCCAAACAAGCAGCGGTTATTATGCTTTGGTATATTGCAACCGATCAAGGTCAGCGTCCCGGATTTTTTAACGTTACCACGGAACTGCGTAGTTATTGCGCTGACTTATTGCGTTCAATTACTCATCCGGGTTTTTTAAAGAAAGAAGAATTGCGTAACAACGCCAGTACTATGGCCAGTGGATTATTTTTTACTCCGCTTACCACTAAAAGAGATCAGTGCGTAAGAGTAATGACTGAGGATAAAGAGCTCGACAAGACCAATCCTTGGACTGTAGAAGGTATTTTAAGAAGGTCGGCGATTGAGCAGGGTGGAAAAATTTACATTGCCGAAGGTATTAGTCAATACAGAAAGTATGGTAAAATAAATATCGGTAGCACCGTAACCCCAGCTGATCTTCAGAAATACGGATATCGTCCGGTATTTAAAAATGAGCCGGATAGTGCTGAGGAGGTTAAAGCTTCGTCAGATGATCGGTGCTTGGTCATGTAATTATATTTAATAAGGATTTTGAATATGTCGAAATACACTCTACTTCCACCCCCTGTTGCTACTCAATCAACTTCTTCTTTAACTAATAGTCCTAACATGGTCAAAGAAGTGGAATCAAAGAGGTTGAAAGATGAAATTGATGGAATAAACTTGAAAATTAAATTCTTAAAGTCAAATAAAAAGAAGAATATAGATGGAATTAAAGAAATAGAAGAAAACAAGGAATTCAAAGCAATAAAAGACCAGTTTGATGCATTAAAGTTAGACATTAATAAGGCAGAAACTGTTAAAAATGATACTGATAAGGCTAGAAAGAAAGCGTTTAGTGCTTATAAAGCTAAAAAAAAAGAAGTCGATAAAATTCGAAAATTTTTAGTTGACCATGAAGTTAAAATTGCAGTGGGCGGAGGACTTGCAGGCGGGGGAGTTGGCTTAGGATATGAGGCATATTGTGGAAGGCAATTAGCTCTTGTTAAGTTTGGTCGATATGGCGGCTCAACAATGCTGGCGCTTACTTTGTTGGTAGAGATCGGTAAATTTTTTCGGAATAGAAACCAAAACCACAAAATTGAACTGGCGAAGACCGCATATAAGTCTGCACAAAAAGAGGCGAAAGAAGCAAAAGAAAAACTTGGCACTACTGAGGCCAATTATGAGAAATCTAGTCAAATGTATGAGCAAGGAGTAAAGAAAAAAGAGAAATTTGATAAATATAACGCCAAGCTTGAGTTATATGGCGAGCTAATTCAGAAAGATGAATTGGAAATTGAGAAATTAGAAGCTCAACTTAAAGATTTAGAAGCAGAGCTTAATCAATTAAAGCCCGAGCCGTTGTCCCCGGAAAAGAATTATGAACAAAGTTCCACAACGGTAATGCGCCCAAGCTAGATATCATTGCAAGAATAGCGGCCAAATATTAAGATATAACAGGATTTAGTTAAAAGGATAAACTTATGAATAGAGAAAATCGGGAACTTAGTTTTAGTAAGCATTTATTCAAACAAATTAATGCGAATCGTTGGCGTTATCCTGAAATATTATCGTATAGTTTGGTTGTTATCGGTTATCTGTTTTATTTACCGAGGTATTCTGAAGAAGATTTATCGACAGAGGTAGCAATCAGAGATATGAAAATGCCAACCGAAGTTGATCTTGCGGGAGAGGCCCGTCAGGAAAGACTTGAAAGGCAAGCTATTCCTGTCAATAGCTTCAGATTGGTGGTAATTGGTCCGTTATTGCAATTAGCAAGTGATTTTTATCAAAGTTATAAATCATTCCCCACAGCCAAAGAAGAGCACCGAAAAGCTTGGGAGCGTTATCGAACGTTACGTGACTGTAAGGAAAGTAGTGAACAATTGCTAAAACGGGTGAGACAACTCTTTGGTCAGCCTGCTATTAGTGAGACCAAGGCTCCCCAGTACACTGGTTTAGCTGGAAAAATAGATAAACTGTATACTCGACTGGCCGGGCACATTAATGACGAAATCATAATTGATAACGACTGGTTATGTGCAATTACCCAAAGTTTAGTTCGTGAACCGGTAAAAGCGCCTGATGACTTCATATTTGAACGTCAAGCACTAATACAATGGTATGATATGGGTAGTCAGCAATGTGTTATCAATCGCAATATTGAGTTAATTGATCCCCGCCCTCTCCCGATCGAGATAAATTTGCAACGAAGGATATATAAATTTTTACAAGAGCAAGAATATAAAACATTACATAAATTAGTAACCAATAACGATCATAAAACATTAAAAACTTTGCTGGAGAATAACTCAAATCCTAATTTGACTAATAAGAAAAGTGGCCTTTCGCTCCTGCATTATGCTGCTCAATATGCTCATCCTGATGTTGTCCAGGTTTTATTAGAAAGTAAAGCCGATGTTAATCGGACAGTTCTAAGTGAGATTTCTTCTCTTAGCATAATCCTATCTTTTTCTCTTAATATGATGGTTTCTTTTTCGCTGCTAAATCCGCTCGGTATATTGGCCCGTCTTATCAGAGAAATATGTGGACGGACACTAGTAGCGTCGCCTGTAGAAATGCGCTTCTCAGGGTGGACTCCATTAATGTTTGCGGCGGACGGGCCTGGTGATAGCAGGAAAAAATGTGTCAGTTTACTGCTGAACGCAAAAGCCAATAGCGATATCAAGAGCCTTTCTGGAGAAACAGCCTATTCCCTTGCCCAAGAGCACCAAAATGAAGCGCTACAGTCATTGCTCAGACCCGCTTGAAGATTTCTATTTCAGCGGGTTACCCCACCTCTCTCGGTTGACGTTGTATCGTGGTTGATGGATAGGAATTGTCAATTCTGCGTTTGTTGAGTTAAACTCCTTCAGCCAAGATATTTTTGCAATAAGAGTAACCACTGAATGAACTACGCCATTATTAAAAAGTTGCCCAGTCCGGAAAAAATAATAGAAGAAATTCCATTATCCAAAGCAGGATATGAGCAAATTATTCGTGACCAAAAAGAAGTAAAAGCAATTTTGAGCGGCCAAGATTCTCGGTTATTAATGGTCGTCGGTCCTTGTTCGGCTTGGCCAAAAACTGCTGTTTTAGATTATGCCGATAAGTTATTAAAACTCAATGAATCGGTAAAGTCACACTTAAAATTGATTATGCGTGTTTATATCCAAAAACCGCGGACTACCAAAGGCTGGACCGGTCCGGTCAATCAACCGGACCCTTTAGCCTACCCTAATATTGAAGCGGGTATTCGTTACGCGCGGGATATGATGGTCAAAGTTGTAGAAAAAGGCTTAGCCATTGCTGATGAAGCGTTATTTACCCATAGTTCAAAGGGTTTTCTGGAATTACTTTCCTGGGTTGCTATTGGCGCCCGCAGCACCGAAGATCAAGAACATCGAATTTTTGCTTCCGCTATTGATTGTCCGGTCGGTATGAAAAATCCTACTCATGGTTCATTAACCGTGGCAATAAATAGTATCTTGGCAGCGCAATCTACCCATGTTGCAGTTTTTGACGGCTATGAAGTCCAAACTAACGGCAACCCCTTCGCTCACTTGGTGCTTCGCGGCAGCCAAAGCGGGCCTAATTTCAGTATTGAACATTTACGTCAAGCTCAGAAATTAATGGCAGGTCATCAAATTAAAAATCCCTCGATCGTGGTCGATGCTAGCCATGATAACTGTCTGGTAGAGGGTAAAAAAGATTATCGATTACAGCCAAAAGTGATTGAAGCGGTCATGGACACAATCCAGCAGTTCCCAGAAATGGGTAAATTGGTAAAAGGCTTTATGATGGAAAGCTTTATAAAAGAAGGTCATCAAAAAGTAGAGCCTGGGCGTTCGCAATCAATCGATATGGGTGGATTATCGATTACCGATGGTTGTGTAGGATGGCAAGCCACTGAAGATTTTTTGTTGAAATTAGCAGAGCGAAAAGCAGCTTATGGCTAAAATAATGGTTGATATTCCGCCGGTGGCCGCTCAACGTTATCCAATTCTGATTGAATCAGAGCTGTTACCCCAGCCGTTAACTTGGTTACCCAAAAAACCTTACTCACAGATAGTGATTATTACCGATAATCAGGTAAAAAAATTGTATGGTTTAGCTTTAAAAGCATCCCTGATGTCAATTGGCTGGAAGGTAGGGTTGATATCCTTTGCTGCTGGCGAAGCTACTAAAAATCAACAAACCAAACAGTCATTGGAAGAGAACATGCTGCAAAAGGGTTGCGATCGCCAAACACTGGTGCTGGCTTTAGGCGGCGGTGTTGTCGGTGATCTGGCAGGTTTTGTGGCCGCTACCTTTATGAGAGGCATTGATTATATTCAAATCCCCACCTCCTGGTTGGCGATGGTCGATAGCAGTGTCGGAGGTAAAACGGCTATTGACACTGCTTATGGTAAAAATCTAATTGGCGCTTTTTGGCAGCCTGTTAGTGTGGTGGCGGATATGGACTGTTTAAAATCGCTTCCTAAAAAACATTTAATTAATGGTTTGATTGAAGCGATAAAAATGGCGGTGACTTTTGATGCTAAAGGTTTTAGCTTTATTCAAAATCATTTAGTTGGCATTTTAGCCAAGGAAACGCAGTTGTTGCAGCAAGTTACCCGGCGGGCAGTCAAAATTAAATCGAAAGTGGTTGGCCAAGACCCAAGAGAAACCGGCTTGCGCATGACTTTAAACTGGGGCCATACTATTGGCCATGCAATTGAGAAAATAGCAGATTATCAAATATTACATGGTTATGCAGTGGCTTATGGTATTCTCCTGGAGGCTAAAATTTCTGAGATATTAGGAATTTTACCTAGTGAGGACTATATTCAAATAGCGGATTGCTTTGCTCAGTTAAAGATTCATGCTGTGGATATTAAAAAATATCCGTGCGATGAATTGTTGCGGGCGACTCGCAGCGATAAAAAGAACAAATTTGGCTTAGTGCGCTATGTGTTGTTGAAAAAGATTGGTGAGGTTTGGATGCATGAAGGAGAATATGCTCACGAAGTGGCAGACAACATAGTTCGAAAGGCGTATAAAATAATAGTTGACAGTTAAGTACGGCTGGGTTGCTTTTTTGAGGGTGAGATGCCAGGAAATAGTTTTGGACAAATGTTTCGGATCACTACCTGCGGAGAATCGCATGGTGGCGCAGTGGGGGTTATTATAGATGGATGCCCTCCCGGATTAGAAATTACTGAAGCCGAAATACAAACGGAATTAGATCGACGTAAACCTGGTCAAAGCTCAATTACTACTCCTCGTCAAGAACAAGATACCATTCATATTTTATCGGGTGTTTTTGAAGGTAAAACTACCGGCACTCCTATTTTATTATTAGCTTATAATGCTGATATGCGGCCGGAAGATTATGCCGAATTAAAATCTCTGTATCGCCCTTCTCATGCTGATTTTACTTATTTGAAAAAATACGGTCTGAGAGATTTCCGTGGCAGTGGACGCGCCAGCGCCCGAGAAACTTTAGCGCGTGTGGCTGCTGGAGCGATTGCCAAGAAATTTTTGAGTAGGTTTTTGAACATAGAAATATTTAGTTATGTCGAGCAGGTAGCAAATATTAAAACGGATATAGATTATCAAAACGTTACTACAGCAGAGATTGAAAAAAATATGGTTCGTTGTCCCGATCAAAAAAAAGCTCAAGAAATGATTGAATTGATTGAAAAGATCAAGAGCCAAAAGGATTCTATTGGTGGAGTAATTAAGGGAGTCATTCGGCGTGTACCAATTGGGTTAGGCGAGCCTGTATTTGATAAGTTGTCTGCCGATTTGGGCAAAGCAATGTTAAGCATTAATGCAGTTAAAGGTTTCGAAATAGGTTCGGGTTTTCAAGGTATTAATCTTCTGGGTAGCCAACATAATGATCCTTTTACCATTGAAAATGGCCAGGTGAAATTATTGAGCAATCATGCCGGCGGTGTTTTGGGTGGTATTACTACTGGAGCAGATATTTATTTTCGCGTGGCTTTTAAACCGGTATCGACTATCGGTGTGCAGCAACAAACAGTTAACATTAGCAACCAACCTACTACTGTTGCGGCTGCTGGGCGGCATGATCCTTGTGTATTGCCCAGAGCGGTACCTATTGTTGATGCTATGTCTGCTTTAGTGATTATCGATCATTATCTTCGTCACCAGGGACAAAATTCAGCAATTCCAATAGAGTCTTAAGTTATGGAAAAATATATTCTGGGAGTTTCTGGGGAGCCTGGTTCTTTTTCTGAAGAAGCTGGTTTGCAATATGCCGACAAGGCTGACCTTACCGTTGCTTTATCCTATTTGGTCGATATGGAAGGCGTGTTAGCGGCGATCGATCAAGGGAAAATAGATTTAGGCATTTTCCCTGTTGTTAATTCCATTGGCGGATTAGTGAGCATGGCTTTTGAAGCCATGGGTAAGTATTTATTTGTTTACCTTGACCAATTGCAAATTAATGTTAATCAATGTTTGATGGCGCGTGCCGGGTTGCAGCTATCGGAAATTCGCAGCGTGGTTTCTCATCCGCAAGGTTTTGCTCAAAGCGAAGTTTTTTTAAAAAAAAATTTAGCTACAGTGACTCGGATTTTGTGGCAGGACACCGCTAAAGCGGCTCGCGAATTAGCCAGTGGAGTTTTGCCGCCGGATTGCGCAGTAATCGCTTCCGCCAAAGCAGCCAAGATGTATCAGTTGGAAATTTTAGCCGAGAATATCCAGGGTCTCAGCCCCAATTTAACAACTTTCATCATCGTCAAAAAAGCTAAATAATAGGTTAGTTATGAAAATAAAATTTGGAATCATTGGATTTGGACGCTTTGGCCAACTCTGGGCCAAGGCGCTGTTACCTTTTGGATCAGTATGGGTTTATGATAAAAATACTAGTGAAAAGATATCCGATTCAGCGATTAAAGTAAGCAATCTTGAAGAAGTGTTAAAAAATGCAGAGATACTTTTTTTACTAGTGCCTATTTCAGAATTTGAATTATCTTGCCGACAAATAAAAGATTTGGTTCAACCTAATACATTAATAGTGGATTGCTGTTCGGTCAAAGTTCATCCTGTTAACATTATGCAGAAAATATTTAATCCTAGCCAGCCGTTATTAGGAACTCATCCGTTATTTGGTCCTGATTCGGTAAAACGTACTGGAGGTCTGCAAAAACATAAGATTGTTTTATGTCCGGTACGAGTTTCAGAACAACAATTGGAAATTCTAACTCAAATTTTTGAAAAGATGGGGCTTAATATGCTCCGTACTACTCCTGAAGATCATGATCGAGAAATGGCTAATTCCCAAGGTTTAGTTCATTTTATTGGTAGAGGCCTGGCGGCTTTGGATTTAAAACCCCAGGAAATTTCCACACCTGATTTCCAAGCTTTATTGAATATCAATCAGATGGTGGTTAACGATACCTGGCGGCTGTTTTTAGATATGCATCAGTATAATCCTTATACTAGACAGATTCGTCAAAGATTTATTCACCAACTAACCAAATTGGAAGAGGCGATAAGTCATGGAAGAGATTAAGAAATTGCGTGAAAGAATCAATAAGATCGATCAAGCCATTATTCAGAAGCTGGCTACTAGAGAAAAAATAGTCAGAAAAATCGGCTTATTCAAGGCGGCTAAAAAAAAAGATATTCAAGATGTAGCTCGCGAAAAAAAATTACTACATTTTTATAATAAATTATGTAAACAGTATCAATTGGATCAAGTTTACGTCAATCAAATTTTCAAACTGATTATTTCACACTCAAAGAAGTTGCAAAAAAATGTCTAAATTTCTACGGATTGCTTCAATTCTAGCGGATAATGCAGCAAGCGCTGATCAACAAATTCAATGGGTTTTAACCCAAGCGGATGTTATTGAGTTAAGGTTGGACCTTTGGCGTAATTTAGAACTGGAAACTATTATTGATTTACGAAAACGACTCACTTTGCCGGTAATTTTTACTTTAAGAAGCAAAAATCAAGGCGGTTATTGTGAATTGCCGGAAAATGAACGGTTAAGTTGGCTGGAAAAACTGGCCGAACTACACCCTGAATACTTAGATGTGGAATATGATATTTCAAAAGATTGGTTAAACTCATTGCGCAGCCGGTTTCCTAAAATAACCATTATTGGGTCTTTTCATGATTTTACCGGTGTGCCTGAAAACCTGCAACAGACGCTGACAATGGTTGCTGATCCTGCTTTTAATATTTTAAAAATTGTCGTATTTGCGCATCATCTTGATCAAGCTTTAAGGTTCATGATTTTTACCCGCACGGTTCAATTAGATTGTCCGCTAATTGCTTTTGCGATGGGTGAATCAGGGCAAATCAGCCGTATTTTAGCGCCTATTATCGGCAGTTTAGCCACTTATGGCTGTATTGATGCGGAGCATCAAACTGCTCCTGGACAGCTAACACTTTCTGAATTAAATGATGTGTACCATGTTGCTCAACTGAATCGGCATACTCATATTTACGCTTTATTGGGAGACCCGGTTACTCAAAGCCCGGGTCACAAATTCCATAATCGAATGTTTTTAGAATTGGGTAAAAATGCTGTCTACGTAAAATGCCGGGTACCGCCTGAAAGGTTGGCAGCGACTGTTACTCTGATGAAACAGCTCCCTTTTTTTGGCTTCAGCGTTACCATTCCGCATAAAGAAACCATTGTTGCCTATTTAGACCGTTTAATCGGTGACGCTGAGCAGATTAAAATTGTTAACACCATTAAAGTTGAAGATCAGGCTTACATCGGTTACAACACCGATGCAGTAGGTGCGGTTAGTGTTTTAGAAGAATATGGACCACTAGAAAATAAACGTTGTTTGATTTTAGGCGCAGGAGGGTCAGCAAAAGCGCTGGCTTTTGCCATTTTATGTAAAAACGCTGAAGTGACACTGTGCAATCGCACTTTTGTTCGAGCCCAATTGTTTATCGAAAAATTCGGAGGCAAGGCGATCGATTTCGAAACACTCTTTGCTAGCAGTGATTTTCCATACGATATCGTCATCAATACTTTACCTAAAGATGCTTATGAAGCCCAATGTGGTAATTGGCAGATTCCTGCAACCGCAAGTGGTATTGCCATGGAAATTGTATTGAAGCCTTTGGAAACACTATTTGTGAAAACAACTAAAATTGCTGGTTGGCATGGTATCACTGGGGATAAATTATTTGCTGCACAAGCAATACGCCAATTAAAAATTTGGTTCGATCTTCAAGATAGTATAATTGATTTAGATGGCATAATCAGAGTAGTATTAGCCTCCAACCCTTAATCAAGGGTGAGGGTTCCTTAGGCTAAACATGCATACGCAACTTACCCTGTGAACGATTACATTCAAGGATGATGTTATGGCATCAAAAAATACAGATGATCCAAACGATCAAAGGCTAGTGGTCACCAGAATTGATTTTAGTAATGAACCTGTGGATGACCATGCAGATGCTAAAGCAACTCAAGTTTTAGAACATGCTGGTCAACCCATTATCAAACCTCAGCCATTGTTCATGAAACGTGCTCGAGGATATGTACCTGAGCCAATTATTTTATCTCATGAAATGCCTGCTATTTTAGGGTTAGGTGGTCAAAATAAAAATACTTTGTGTATTATCCGGGGTAAAGAGGCTTTTGTGTCACAGCCAATCGGGGATTTGAATAATCCTGCTACTATCCATGATTTTCATCAGACATTAACTCATTTACTGAAAGTGTTGAACATCAAGCCGGATTATGTAGCGCATGATTTTCATCCTGATTTTTATACCACTCGGATTGCAGAAAATTTTGCGGTTCCTGCATATCCGGTACAACATCACCATGCCCATTTATCTAGTGTTGCAGCAGAATACAGTGTGCAAGGCCCCGTTTTAGGATTAGCTTTAGATGGCTTTGGGATAGGTGAAAACCAGCAGCATTGGGGCGGAGAATTATTTTTTCTTCAAGGGTCACAATATCGGCGATTGGCCTGTTTACAGCCGTTGCCGCAACCAGGAGGCAGTGAAATAGTAGCTCGTGAGCCTTGGCGAATGGCGTTAGCGGTTTTATTCGCTATTCATTTGGAGTCGGAAATACCTCGTCTTTTAAAGTCATTTAAATACGCGCCGTTGCTTGAGCTTCTCAAAAGGAAAATTCATTGTCCGTTAACCAGTAGCTGCGGACGTTTATTCGAAGCAATCAGCGCTTTGTTAGGGGTCTGTTCTTATGCTAATTACGACGGCCAAGCCGCGTTGGAATTGGAAGGGATCATTCAGACCGGTGAAGTAGCACAAGCAGGGTGGAAAATGACTGAAAACCATCTAGATATGTTACCTCTGGTTCCTTATTTGCTGGATCAAAGCCCTAGTAAAGCTGCGGCGGTATTTCATGTGACTTTTGCGCATGCGTTAACAGAGTGGGTTAAACGTTATGCTATCAATTTGCAAATTAGCACTGTGTTATTATCGGGGGGCTGCTTTGTGAATAAAGCATTATCTGCTTTGTTACTGAATAACCTAAAGCAGGCAGGTTTGAATCCTTTCCTGCCAGAACAATTGCCGCCTCATGATGGCGGGTTAAGCTTGGGTCAAGCGTGGGTGGTTTCGCAAATGCTAGAAAAAAATCAGTAATTGTTCACGTAAGCAATTACGTCTCTCTATCAGTTCGATCCATTATCGCAGTTGAAGCCCTAAATCTTAAAAAGCCAGCTTTTGAATTTTAAAGAAATTACTATCTTCCTAGCCGATTTTTTGATCCCGATGACTGAGCGATATTTTTAGATTTTGGCGGGGCCATAAAAGTTTGTGAAAGCTTCTGCAATATTGATGGCTTCGGTGCAGGTTTCGGAGGGTTAGAAGTTAACTTGCGTTTGGCCTCCCTTTCTTCCTGTTCTTTTTTGCGTTCTAATATTAATTCCATTTGTTGTTTCAACCATTCAGCTTCTTTCTGTTGGGCTAATTGCATTTGGGTGGCTTCTTCTTGACAAAATTCAGGCGACGTTAATTTAAGTTCGGATGCCAAAAATTTCAATTGTTGAACACGTGTTTCAGCTAATATTCGCAGACCTTTGACAGTAGGGATTAAGCGCTCTGAAGGTGGAGAACTACCAAGCCAGGCGCCAACCCCTGGTGGAGCATTGCGTATCACTTCTCCTTTGCTTGTATTAAAAGTGCAACCACCAGTAGGACCATAGGCAAAAGTATCTCCAACACCCCCTTCATTAAGCATGTACGTATGCCATTCACTTTCATCATTATTCAAAAAATATTTAGGTGTATCAATAAAATATTTAGATGTTCTGACCCGCGGTAGTTTCTCTTCCGTGAAGGTGGGACACGGGTCAAATTCGCGTCCTTCATAACAGTATTCATTCGCAACGTGAGCTGGAAGTTGCTTTTGCGCTTTTCCCACTCCTTTGACCCAATAATCCGCTATTTTTTGATTTTTACTAAATATCGAATAACCCAGTGCACTTTCTATGTATGTCCACAGTGCCTTAACAAGAGGATACAGACTGAAATGTTTATCATGCGGTGTACTCTTGGATTCCAGCTCTGAAAATTGTTGCGCTTGCGCTTCTGTCGGAAGATATTTTCGGATCATTTTCCACATGTGCCAGTCCATTGCCCATAAGGCATATTGAAATGCCGTGATTTGCTTAAATTCACGTTGTGATAAATCTTTTACATTTCCTTTAGTCAGCAATAAATTTTTATCTTTTTGAATCATTGCCTCTGCTTTATCCTGTTCACCTTCGGCCACAAATTGCAGTAGCTGTGCTAGAGGTAATGGTAAGGGGGGTGGCGTTGGTAAAAATTCTTTAAGCTGGAGCTTTAGTGACTCCCATTGCTGGGTGCGAATTTTAGATAAAGCTTGAAGAGCAGTAATATCATGCTTCAGCGATGGCCAGCCTAGGCCCATTTTGGCTGATTTATAATCTGATCGACTTTTAGTTTCGTTTTGGTATCTGAACCAGTCATAAGTTGCGTTTTCTCTCTCACATACTTGGGTGCGAGGTAGGGTTTCTTCTTGAAAATTTGGGCAAGGAAAGAACGGCCGCTTGGGATGACAGTATTCATTTACGACATGCACAGGTAACAAGGATTGAACATTACCTACTGACCGATAGCAGTCACCTAACTTCCGATAGTCGGAATTCTTGTCCGACCGTTTACTCAGTTCATTCTCATAAATCTGTGACGCATCAATCAGTGGTTGCAGACTAAAATGTTTTCCGTGCGGCAAATCTTTGTCTTCTTTTGATTCCCAGAGGAAACATTGTTCAGCTTGTACTTCTAAAGGTAGATATTTCTGGAACATTTTCCACATATGCCAATCTAATGCCCAAAGCGCATATTGAAAGGCTGTTATTTGCTTAAATTCACTTTTTGATAAATCCTGCACACTTACTTTAGTGAGCAATAAATTTTTATCTTTTTGAATCATTGCCTCCGCCTTATCCTGTTCACCTTGCACCACTAATTGCAGAAATTCTTTTATATCGTTGGAGGATACTGGCTTATACTCCCATTTTGGCACAGAGATCAGCGGTGGCAGGCTCGGTAATTCTGCTTTTACTACTATTGGTTTTTTCAATTCCGGTACGGAAACAGGTGTTGATTGATGCAATTTCTTTTCACGATCGATCTCCAGCAATGGTTTTAATTGCTCCATTAACTGTGTTGCTGTGGGACGCTTTATGGGCAGAGTTTCCCAGCAGGATTCAATGATGGATTTAAGTTTCGGCGGGCAATCGCCGGGGAACTCTTCTTTTTTGCCTTTCTCGATCCAACGGGCTGCTACCATTTGATTCGGCGCTTTAGCATAAGGCAATAGTCTTGTCGCTAATTCCCAAAGCACCATACCGAAACTGTAAACATCCGATGCGGTAGTCATTTTAGGTTCATCATCGAACAGTTCTGGAGCCATCCACAAAACTGTACCTTTAGCTACTGATGACTGACTACTGGTTTCGTTTTTTACTTTTGCTAAACCAAAATCGGCCAGTTTTGCCCGAAAACGGTCGTTTAATAGGATATTCAGGCTTTTTAAATCACGGTGTAGAATTTTAAAATCATGTAAATCTTTTAATCCCCAAGCTGCATCTAATGCAATCTGATATCTAATCATCCATGGAAGGTCTTTACCATTGTGCAGTAAATCATAGAGAGAACCGTTCGGCATTAATTCCATTACCAATGAATATGGAGCCTCCAGGCAGATCCCTTTGATAGCCACAATGTGTTCGGACCTCAAGACTAGTTGTACCATGATTTCTGCTTCGTGTTTTAATTCTTCTAATGCTTCCGTTGTCAGATGCGCACTCAACTGTTTAATAGCAACCGGTTTACCGTTATAGAGGCCTGCGTAGACAGTCCCAAAACCACCTTTACCTAGCAGACGTTCCAAGGTAAATGCGCTGGCAGGTATAGTGATATCTATGCGAATGCTGCCTCCTGAATCTAGCTGAGGCGTTATGAGTTTAGTAGGTGACCCCAGACTTGGTTTTGGAACGGTAATTTTTACATCCGCGCCCGGCGCTTCCGGCAAAGCGGTGAGTAATGAACTTTGTTCCATCCAGTTAGACTCATTTTTTGATGGCATGTTTAAAACATCTTGAGGTTTCATAGTAAACTCCTTTTAATTCATAAGATGGGCGATGTTATTTAGTATTACTGAGAAATCATATCCAGGCAAGGAAGGGTCCTAGCAGGAGCCTACGCATCAAAGACCCTCTGTGACTGTAGAGCAAATTAATTAAAAAGTTTAGAGTTTATTTATTAATTCTGGCACGGCATGAAATAAATCAGCTTGTAGAGTGTAGTCGGCGATTTTCATGATTTCGGCATTGGGGTCTTTGTTGATAGCAACAATGATTTTGCTGTCTTTCATTCCTGCTAAGTGTTGGATCGCGCCAGAAATTCCAATGGCAATATACAAAGTAGGTGCGACTACTTTGCCGGTTTGGCCGACTTGGTAATCATTATCAACATAGCCAGCATCGACCGCCGCTCTCGAAGCGCCGATAGCCGCGTTCAATTTGACGGCTAAAGGTTCCAAAAGATTTTTAAACTGTTCACGGCTTCCAAAGGCTCGGCCTCCAGAAACCACCACTTGCGCTGAAGCTAATTCAGGTCTATCAGAAACATTTAAATTTTGTTCGATAAAATGTGCTCTTGGATGATCATAAATCAATTGGTTTTCTTCAATCGGAGCAGTCAGTTCCTCATTAAATTCAGCGAGTGGGAAAGCGGTATGACGCACGGTAATAACTTTAATAGGGTCTTTAGATTGCACTGTTGCAATGGCATTGCCTGCATAAATCGGCCGCTTGAAAGTATCTTGAGCAATGATAGCCGTGATTTCGGAAATTTGGGCAACATCTAACAAAGCAGCCACTCGAGGCATAATATTTTTTCCTTCGCTGCTGGCCGAAGCAAAAATAAAATTAAACGATTTACTGAGTTCGGCAATTAATGGTGAAATACTTTCTGCTTTGCCAAAATTATAAATTGCTGCGGTATTAACTATGACTTTTTCTACTCCAACCAAATGAGTAACCACCTCACTGATTTTTTTCGAGTGTGAGCCTACCAGCAACACAGTCACCTTTTCTGCCACTTGCAGTGCTGCGGATAAAGTGCTCAGCGTGGTCTTTTTCAAACCGCCTTGATCATATTCAGCCAAAACTAATGCTTTCATTTGATTACCTTTTCGATATTGCGAAGTTTATCCAACAACTCATCAACACTGTTAACGGCAATGCCACTCTTACGTGCCGCAGGCGGTTCCACCTTTATGGTAGCTAGTCGAACTTTGAGGTCTACTTCTAATGTTTGCACAGGGATAGTCTCGATTTTTTTTTGTCTAGCTTTCATAATATCAGGCAATTTGGCAAATCGAGGAGTATTTAATCTCAAATCAGTAGTGATGATTCCAGGAATTTCAAAAGAAACTGTTTGATGTCCGCCGTCTATTTCTCTGGTAACCACTACTTGCTGATTATTTACAGTGACTTTGGCAGCGAAAGTAGCTTGCGGCCAGTCTAACAAAGCTGCCAGCATTTGACCGGTTTGATTACAGTCATCATCAATCGCTTGTTTTCCCATGATCACTAAACTAGGCTGGGTTTTTTCGACTATTTTTTTAAGGATTTTGGCAACCGAAAGCGGTTCAACTTCTTGATTGGTTTCGACTAAAATAGCTTGATCGGCGCCAACAGCAAGTTGACCCCTGAGCATTTCCTGACAAGCAGATGGGCCGATAGCAACAACTATCACTTCCTGGCAGATTCCTGCTTCTTTTAACCGAAGTGCCTGCTCCACGGCAATTTCATCGAAAGGATTGGCTGACATTTTAACATTATTGGTTTCAACGCCCGAGCCATCGCTTTTAACGCGAGGTTTAGTATAAGCATCGATAACTCTTTTAACAGGCACTAAAATTTTCATAGATTACATATCACCGTAATTAGGGCCACTGCCTCCTTCTGGAACTTGCCAAACAATATTATTGGCAGGGTCTTTAATATCACAAGTTTTACAATGCACGCAATTGGCAGCATTAATTTGCAAATGGGCATGACCTTGTGAATCTTGAATGATTTCATAAACACCAGCAGGACAATACCTTTGTTCAGGGGAATCATATTCGTGGTAACTGATCGATAGCGCTTTTTGAGGATCTTGTAGCTGTAAATGTATCGGTTGATCTTCAGAGTATTGAATATTAGCTAGATATACTGAACTCATTCGGTCAAAAGTAATTTGTCCATCTGGAGCTGGGTAAGTTATTTTTTGGGAAATATTGGCTTTTTTTAAGCAATTCCGGTCGTGTTGGTAATTACGTAAGGTCCAAGGCGTTTTGCCTTTTAGCAGCGATAATTCAATACCGGACAATAAAGTTCCTAGCCACAGTCCATAGCGAAAAAAAGGCCGGAAATTTCTAGCTTGGTAAAGTTCCTGATAAATCCAAGATTTTTTCAGCATCTCTGGATAGGCTGTCAAGGTGGTTGTTCCTTCAGGATGTTGTTGCAAGCTGTGGTGGATTGCTTCAGCAGCTAACATTCCCGATTTCATTGCATTATGACTACCTTTGATTTTAGCAACATTTAAAAATCCTGCTGCGCAGCCAATTAATGCGCCACCGGGAAAAATCAATTCGGGTATACTTTGCCAGCCACCTTCATTTAAAGCACGAGCACCATAACCAATGCGGCGTGCACCTTCAAACAGTGGTTTAATATCGGGATGCAACTTGAAGCGTTGCATTTCCCAGTAGGGGTCTAAATAAGGATTACGATAATCCAAAGCCACCACTAAACCAACCGCTACTTGATGATTTTCTAAATGATAAATAAAGGAGCCGCCATAAACGTGGCTTTTTAAAGGCCAGCCTGCCGTATGCTGCACTAAACCGGGATTATGCACCTCGGGTCTAACTTCCCAAATTTCTTTAATGCCCAGGCCATAAGTTTGCGGACAGCTATTTTTTTGCAGTTGATAATGTTTAATCAATTCCTGAGCTAAAGAACCGCGGCAACCTTCAGCGATCAAAGTATATTTAGCACGTAACTCAATTCCTGGAGTAAATTCTGCTTTTGGTTGGCCGTCTTTGCCGACACCCATATCGCCTGTGATGATGCCTTTGACAATATTGTCTTCATAAATTACTTTAGCGGCTGCAAATCCAGGAAAAATTTCTACTCCTAAGTGAGTAGCATATTGTCCTAACCAACGACATAGATTAGCTAAACTGCCGGCGTAATTACCCTCATTTTTTAATTGAGAGGGGAGTAGAAAAGCAGGTAAAGTAAAGCTATTATTTTTGCTTAAAAACAAGAAGCGTTCGGTGGATACTGGTGTGGTCAGTGGAGCGCCTTGATTTCGCCAATCAGGGATCAATTCATTTAAAGCCCGTGGTTCGATCACCATGCCGGATAAAACTTGTGAGCCTGCTTGGCTGCCTTTTTCGACGATGCAAACTGATAAATCAGGAGCAAGTTGGCGCAAGCGGATGGCGGCGGCCAATCCGGCGGGGCCAGCGCCGACAATGACTACGTCGAAATGCATCGATTCAGGCATACTTTTAATGATTCCTTACGGCTTTAATTTATTTTTAATATTTTACAAGTACTATTTCAATATTGGAAGGACATAAAGGATAATAAGTGAAAACAGCATATATTCAATTTTTTAAAGCTATTAAAGTCTTGCATTTTATACTCACCAATAACCAAGAAGCTCAAGTACCGGCTAATCTGGAACAATTCTTAGATAATTTATTAATCACTGATGAACATTATTTTCTTATCTTAGATAACTTAATTTTGATTACAAATTATATCTTAACTCATAGCGCTCTTTTTGCAAAAAATTTTTCGAAAGATCAACATGTTTTTATTCATATTCATAAAAATCAAACCAAAAGCGTATTTCATTCACAAATTATCAAGCCTAATTCCGGCGAATATTTATTAGTGATTAGCTGTAGGAGAAAAATTTTTAATTGGGTTCAAGAAGGTTTTTCGAAGCAAGCCACGAAATCTTTAATATTGAAAGTCAATGGAGCCCGTATGCAATGGATGCTAGGGGTTGAAGCGGTTTCGCTTGATGAAAGTGATATTAAGGGTTTAATCCATGAAGCCAGGTTAACTAATTTGGTAAATTCGGTCCATGTTCAAAAAGTTATAGAAGGGGCCAGCTATGTAGATAAAAAAGGCATGACTAGAAAAACGCTTATTTCTGAGTTTATTGGGGCAGTTAATTTAAAACACTTGATAAAAAATAATTTTTTAAATTTCGTTTTTAATTTTTTTCTTTGTTATGGTTGTTTTGTTGCTTTAGCCTCGCTGCATCAACAAAGTGTCGTTCATAATGACTTGAATGATGAAAATATTTTGTTGATTACTGATAATAAAATAAATGGGCTGTTACGACCCGTGATAGCTGATTTAGGAAGTGGCCAAAAATATACAACCAATCAGTTAGATGCTTTTAAAATAGCTGCTGCAGCCGATTTACGTAAATTAGCCTATCAATTATTTCTTTTGCTTAAAAACAGCTATGCAATTACCGATTCTAACTATAAAATAAAAATAAATATGTTATCTGAAATAATGAAAAAAGTGCATTTAAGTGTTATAGATAAGCAAGCTGAAGATATTCTCAAACAATTAGATCAATTAATCAAAGAAATGTTGAAAGAAGGTGTCCCTCAATTAGTACAAATCGTGCATTTAATTGGCCTTTACTACCAGAGATTCCAAGATGAAATTAAAGAGTTAAAGCCTAAAGAAAAGCCTAAGGATTTTAGTACTCAAGAGGGGCGATTAACTCACAATTTAATGGTAAACCTTCCAACCAAGTTAGAAAATGCTTTTTCAAAAACTGAATCCACGTTTGAACAACGTACGGCGGTAGGTATAACCGTGTAAAAGGCGGCTCTAGTTTTAGATTGGTCGATTCTTTTTTGTACCAAGGAGATTTGATTGCAGCAATCTATTTTATTTCTGCACATACTGCATTAATAGGTCTTTACTGTTTGTTCTAGAGTACCAAACTTATTGCATTTTCAGTTATCGATCTAAAAATTAAAATATATTTTATTTTTCTTATTTTTTTATAAAAAAGACAAATATATTTTACTAAATTTTGAGTTTAAGCTATACTAGATAAAATATATTTTATTTCACTTAGTTAAATATTATGGCCAAATTGCTATGGGCAAAAGTGTTCTATAAGGAACAATTAGCTGGATATCTCCGCCAAGAGCCAGGGGAGCGTTATTCTTTCGTTTATCATGAAAGTTATTTAAATTCAAAAAATCCGCCAATCGCACACACTTTACCTTTAACCGAAAAAGTGGTTGTTACAGAACAATTTCTACCAGCTTTTTTTGACAATTTAGCAGCCGAAGGTTGGATGGAGGAGGCTCAGCGGCGACTATTGGGAAAAAGAACCTGCAGCCGCTTTGAATTATTGTTAGGATTTGGCATAGATTGTGCTGGAGCAGTGTCCATAGTTGACCCTGAGGCTCCACCATTATACTTAGAAAAGTTAGGAGCGGATGATCCAAAAAATGTGGCCATATTTAAAAATCGTGCTTCTTTATCTGGAATTCAACCTAAAGTATTACTCGTAGAAGAAAAAGGCCAGTTGCGTCTTGCTCATCACGGAGAAATCAGTACTCACATCGCTAAATTGTCATCAGAAGCTATTAACGATATCGTTTATAACGAATGGATTACTTTATGTGCTTGTAAAGCGCTTTTACCTGAAGATTCTATTGTCGAAGCCAAATTGGATCGGTTTGACGGCCTCGGTGATGAAATTTTAATCGTTAAGCGATTTGATCGAACCAATGGCAAGGAAAAAATTCATTTTGAAGAATTTAATTCATTATTGAATCACCAAACTTTTGAAAAATATGACGGCAGCTACCGGGCCATGGCAGATTTTGTCTATAAAACCGAAAATTGTTTACCCTCTGAAATCTATCGTTTATATAAACGTATTCTAGTTGGCCTTTTGCTTGGAAATACCGATATGCATTTTAAAAATTTTGCTTTGATGTATACTGCAGAGGGACTTAGATTAACGCCAAACTATGATCAAGTAGCAGCCGCAATTTATAAACCATATCAGACTATTGCTTTAACATTAGACAAAGAAGCTGATAGACTAATTACTCAGCTTAAACCTAAAAATTTAATTGCCTTAGGAAGAGAATTTTCTTTAAAAGATGGAGCGATATTCTTAGCAGTAGCAGAGCTTGAAAAGCGTTTGCCAGATGTAAAAGATGCTATACAGAAATGCTGTAACGGGCAGACGATAATGAAAAAAAATATTATCAACTTCATGGAGAAAAGATGGAAGGGCAGTTTCAGCTCGATTGGCAAGCTATTGTCAAAACGGCTATAAAGAGACGCAAGGAATCTCGATTAACCCAAAAACAATTAGCTGCTTTGGTTGGTGTAAGTACACCGACTGTTAACCGTTTTGAACGTCAGAAAAAAAACATCACTCTTGAATCCGCTTTCGCTATTTTGGAAATTTTAGGATTATTAAAGAAACAAAAAAGCCAAGAGCTTGAGTTAAAAAAATTTTAATGACACTTTATCTGCTCTGGTATCACTTTTTCTACGTAAGCGTCTATTTATAGACCCTATTCCCCCAACCCTATTTAAATGCTCATTTTTAGGTTTGGATTCTCGATGTTGTAAGGTAGTAGCGCTTCATAATCACTAACGCTCTTGCAGTTGGGCAGCTCGGTGAAGAGGTGCTTGAGATACTCAACCGGATTGAGTAAATGCATTTTGGCGGTTTCGATCAAGCTATAAAGCCTGGCACTGGTATGCGCACCGTCAACACTTTGACTGAACAGAAAGTTATTTCGGCCCATGACGAACGGTTGATCGCTCTCTCAGTGCGATTATTGTCGATTTCATAACGCCCGTCTTCCAGATAAGTCATGAGATATTTCCATCGCTGCCGGGTATAAGCAATCGCTTGACCTAAAGGCCCTTGCGGTAATGAGGTTCGCGCTTTCTGGTCAAGGTAGATTTTTAAAGCCTCTAAAATCGGTTGCGACATCTTGTGACGAATGATTTGGATGGCGTTATTCTCACCGTCACGGCGTTTGATTAACGTCTCTATGTAATATAATTTACGGATTTGCTGCATCACATAACCGGCCACACCTTTCTCTTCGCCATTGGGCAAAGCTTCCTTAAATTTGCGCCGTACATGCGCCCAGCAGTTCAGGCCAATCACTTGACCCGACTGGATTAATTTTTGATAACCGGCATACTCATCACAATGCAATCCGCCGCGATAACCTTCTAAAAACTGATTCACCGCTTCGCCACTGCGGGTCGGGTGATACTGATAAATCGCCACAGCTTTTTCCGGCGGGCCGCCTGTAGTGGATTAAATAATACCTTTATGACCTTTATAAAGTAAACAACAATGCGAAAAATAACCTTTTTCGGTAATGTCATTCATTCCTTCTAACCCTGAAGCTTAGGACTCTCTGAGGCAGTCTCTATCAAACTTCTTCCATTCTGCTCCGCCTGGATTTTAAAACGTTTACCGCAAAATGCAAGGCCTATTTTAATAATATTAGTGTTTCCCCGGTTTTCCGCTTCCGCCACGTAACGACTCTTGCTGATTTGCTTGACCGCCTCTCGAGCCGTTTCCTCAAGTTTAGTCATTAATCGCTCCTCATCTTTCAGAGTATCCACTCGCTTAAATTCAAGCAAAAGAGTGGGTTTACTCTTATCTTGAGATAAAATCATATAATCATAGCGGCCATAACCGCTTTCTCGATTGGATCGAATCTCGTAATTTTTGCTCTGATACAAACTGGCAGTTAACCCAATCATCAATCCATGGTAAAAGGCTTCCGGGTCACGCGACATATCGTGACTGCTGATGGTGCTTTCCATCACCTGTACTAGTAGTTCTCGCTCAAATGCTTTTAAATTGCCTGTGAGTAAATGATTTAAAAAAGTATTGTACCATTCAATTCCATAACCATTAGATAGCCATTGTTCGATGATTTGTCTATATAAATTTCTCACTTCCCGGTTTGGAATTTCTAACGTACACCATAATCCCTGATCTTCTCGATGTTGAGCGCTCACTTTGAGATAACCCGTCATCAACATCAAACTCCATACCCCGGATTCACTTTTACGTAAATCCTCAAAAACCATGTGTTCATCCACAATCCGATCGACACGTCCCCCCTCAAGTAATCGTTGAAACTCGGATTTAAAGCGACCACTTGAACTCACCAATAAATCTCGAATCAACTGATTATCACTGGTATTCACCCAATAAGGCCCTACTTCACCACCGCGCTTTAGACAATTGGTCATCGACCAAGGATTGTATATTGTTGTCGTGCCTCCAATTTGATAGCCATTATACCACTCTTTGATGACTTCTGTTTCTTTCTCTAAGTCATAACTCCGTAATAAGGCGGATACCTCTTCTTCAGTAAATCCAAAATGCTGCGCATATTCTCGACGTAGCAGGGTATACATTTCTAAGTTATTAACACCAGAGAAGATACTTTCTTTGGAAACTCGTAAAATGCCTGTAATAACCGATCGGTGTAAGTAAGGATTGCTTTTCAAACTTTGTCCTAATAAAGATCGCATCAATCCAATAATCTCATTGTAGTAACCGCGAACATAGCCGACTTGAATGGGCGTATCATATTCGTCGATCAATAGCCAAGGTTTTATACCATGATGCAAATACAGCACATGTGTCAGATTAAACAACGAAGATTGCATGTCAGTCACACTGCCTTTCTCTTCCAAAATAGACTCATAGACCCGTTTTTGATGGCTACTGAGCTTAGGACTGGATAACACCGATTGATGTTGGAGATAAACATGACTCATTAATCTACAAAAATTGCGATAGGTAACCGAATAATCCTGATCTTTGACATCCTTCAAGGTAACAAAAATAACAGGATATCGCCCCTGATGCTGCTGATATTTTTCACCCGCCGATAAAATTTTGAGTCCATCAAACAATGGCTGGGTAGGCTTCCCATCAATTTCAGCCGATAAGAAATGATGTAACATGGAAAGATTCAGTGTCTTGCCGAACCGGCGGGGTCGAACAATCACGGCGACTTCGGTTGAAATATCATCAATGACTTCTTTGATAAATAAGCTCTTATCAACAAAATCCAATTTGTTTTCAATGACCTTACCAAAATTGTCATAGCCTACAGGTAAATTCATATTATCTGCTCTCTGGGTATAATGTCTATGAATCGTTGCTTGATTTCCTAAAGTGAGATCGAGCAAGGATCGTTTAAACGAAAACAATGATTCTCTCCCTCTTTTAAAAAAGAGATGACTGACCATTGGCGAATTTAATATTTTTTCTCGCATCATTTTCTCACTTCAATCGCTATAAATGGAAAATTTTTGGATATAACCCTGATGCACATCATGCCGTTCCCGGGAACCAAATCGGCTTTGAACTCCATCGCTATCCAGTTCTAAATAATGTACCGGATTTTCATTAATCACCCGATCACACACATCACATAGAGGACAAAAATCATCCTTTCATAAGCCCACTTCACTGGCGATTCCCAGCAATTTTTTTCCATCTTTCCGTAACTCACCTGTCGGCGACAGGTGTCTATACAATGTTTGTTTGGTAATGCCCAGTTCTTTGCATAAAGAACCAATTTTAGTTTCATGCTTACCTAACGAGGCCATCGCTAATCTCAGCTTTGCCGTGGTCATTTTATGAGGACGCCCACCCTGATGGCCTCTGGCCCGTGCAGAGGCCATCCCTGCCAGGGTACGTTCTCGAATCATCTCACGTTCAAACTCAGCCAATGCCGCGAAAATACCAAAGACCAGTTTACCTGCCGCCGTCGTGGTATCAATGGCAGCCCCGTGTCCTGTTAACACTTTCAACCCAATCTTTCTGGCCGTTAAATCATGAACGGTATTAATGAGGTGGCACAAGTCACGACCTAAACGATCCAGCTTCCAGACCACTAGGGTATCGTTTTGACGCAAAGCTTTCAGGCAATGACTCAGTCCAGGACGGTCTTCGTTCTTTCCTGATGCGCTATCTTGATAAATGTGTGCTTCCAGTACTCCGGCTGCCAATAAAGCATCCCGTTGCAGGTCTGTACTTTGAGAACCGTCCGCTTTTGAAACACGCGCATATCCCACCAGCATTTTTTTTCCTCTTGATCACTTATCTAGCAGTCATTAAAACGTTCGTTTAAGTGATCAACCGAAATGGCCCACAGTCCGTTTAAAAGTAGTCACTTTACTGGTTACTAAATTAACGTCTTTTAAATCATCAATCAAGTTGATTAGATGACTAAAAATTCGCGTGTTCAACTAAACGGTTGTTTTCTGAATCCATCCATCTGATCTCTTCGTGCAGCCACCCTAGTGAAAATGTCTTACGGTTCCGGTTAGTACCATTATATGATCCATTATATGATCTTGAAATCATAATGACTTATGTGTTATAATTAACTATGCAGTGGATAGTTAAATTTCATGAAAAGTTCGAGCATGAATTCTACGAGCTTGATAAGAAAGTTTAAGACGAATTGTTATCTCATGCTGGATTTTTGGAAAAATTTGGGCCTCAATTGGGCAGGCCGTGGGTAGATATATTGAAAAATTCAAAGCATTCTAATATGAAGGAATTGCGCTTTAAAGCGAAAAACGGCGTATGGCGAGTTGCATTTGCATATGATCCAAAGCGACAAGCTATATTATTGGTCGCTGGAAATAAATCAGGGGTCAGTGAATCACGATTCTATAAGGAACTGATTCGCAAAGCTGATGAACGACTTTCCAATTACTTGAATAATTTGAAATGAGGATAACGATATGGCAACTACATTGAAAGCAATACTTAAAAAATTACCTGCTGAACGGCAAAAAAGAATTGCCAAACGTACAAAAGCACTGATAGAACAGGAGATCACTTTGCGGGATTTGCGAAAAGCTTTGGACTTAACGCAATTAGAAATGAGCGCCAAACTGCATATTAAGCAAGAAGCCGTTTCTCGTTTGGAAAGACGCTCTGACCTTTTGCTTTCAACACTGAGTTCTTACATCGAAGCGATGGGTGGCCAACTCAGTTTAACGGTAGAATTCCCAAATCGACCACCCATGAAATTAACGGGTTTTGAAAATATAGCGCATAGGAGAGAGTAAAGGACATTTAAAAACGGGTTAATTTGTACCAGCTTATCTTTCTAAAAAAACACCACTGCCCACTCAGAAAACGATCGTTTTTTGAGTGAGGTTACCATGCACTATGATTTAAAATCGCTCGGAAATTTCTGGGGTTTACGCCTATAACGGGGTCAGGGGCTCAATGGAACAGAAAACCGGATTAGGCCCAGTGTGAAGGTAGCTAGGTTGTCGATATTCAACCATGAATGCCCCCACTTTTTAGTGCTCTCGTATAGCTATTTTCTTGCATATCCTATATTAGCTGTAGATGATAATGAGCTTGACGACGAGGATGATGTGCCTGCCGATGTTCCTATCATTCTAGGGGTATATGTACTGAAAGATTGAGAAGAAGATGAACTTGACGAGTAATTCGTGGAAGGTGAGTGGACTTTATGTATCTTTTTTTTCTCTTTTTTCTTTTCTCGTTTCTGTTGGTTTGGAGATTTTTTAATAATGGAGGAATGAAGGTTCGGGGTCGATGATGTAGTTGGAATGGGGTTTGAAGAATCTGAGTTGATAGAAACTGAAGAACCATCACGTCCAAGGGAAGGAGTCCCACTCCCACTTGAAGGGTCTGAGTACTGGTGTACGGGAGACGTTTTCGCTTCACTCAAGTCGTATTCCCCTTTTTTTATACGTAGATGTAATGTAAAAGCTTCTGCTAATGGTTTTGCTATCCAATAGAAACCAATGGTTAAGCCTAATAATAGCCGTCGATCTACATCATCTGGTGGAAGGATTAACAAACCTATTGTTATGAATAGCATGGATACGTTAACTAGCGTTCTAGAACCATTAAAATTGCGAAAAGGATTAAGATTGAATAAGATTCTAGGAAACGCTCGGCTAGAACTCTCAGGCGTCGCTACTGTTTGTGATCGACTGCATACTAGACCTACCATGCCCGCAAAGATTGGACTGACAAAAATAATAGTAGCCGCATATTTGTTCATAGTGTCGAGATCATTTTCAGTTCGATCTAAAAAACGGGTAGTTATACCCCATAAGTCTATGGATAAAATCATAGTTACTACCACAGGGCCTGTTGCGAACAAGAGAGCAAATAACTCCCTCGTACCAGGTACCGGTTCTGGTGAAAATCTATCCAAACTAAGAATAAACGAATAGATAAAAGTTCCAGCAGGAATTAAACCATTCGCTAAGGATTTCAGTACACCAGCGTTGCGTACGAAGGCGTTTCCAACGACGCTGACACTGGTAACACCTATGCTGACAGCCGTCAGACTGAGAAAAGCCAGTCCTGCTAATCCTCGATTTAAAATCTGTACTGATGGTTTTCGATCATCTAAACTCTCGGGGTCAGGAGGGAAAAAAAAATCGTTTAAATAATTATAAAACCGCTGGCGATAAGATAAAAATGGGGGAGGTGAGGGTCGATGATCAATTATTGGTACTAGAGCTTCTTTTAAACGAGAGTTTTTGGACATATCCGGCCTCTTTCCTTGAAATAAATCGTGTAACAGAGAGCTATCTTAAAGTGGGACATTGGGGAGACAGCTTTGAATTTTATTATTAAAGAAACTCTTGCTGAATGTCAATAGTGAACTATGGACTAGCGAAAGCAAGTCAACTGAAAATTACGGTTTCAATCCAATTTGAGGCACAGATTGGCCTTTAAACCGTAATTTTCAGTTGATTCGCTCCCGCTAGTTCTGTAGCCTCTTCTTAACCGTACTTTGAGCTTTGGTTTTTTATAAAACGATTGTAATGCTGGTAAATTAATGTTACTGATAGCTTTCTATATGCTTCTTGATCTTTCTGATCTTTCGGATTAAAAAAACTTTGTTCCTTCATTTGATCTCCTTTTTAGATAGTTGAAAAAAATACGCTACAGCTGAACGTAAATAGCAACTAAAAAATAATATCTCAATAAATTTCACAAACAACATGTCAGACCAAAGTAGAAATGTCCGCTTTTCTCCAAAGTTAAAATGTCCGGTTTAGTAGAAAAAGGACCCTTCGTATTCCGCCGCAGGAACCTCCGTCGGCCTACGGCCTTCCGGGGGTTCCTGCGGCGGCAAAAAAATTTTAGCCCACCAGGCGGCTCGGTAAAAAGCCTTTTGATATTCGGCGATCTCTCCTGGCAATTCCCGCCATCGCGGCCCGTTTCCACGGGTGATCAGCCGCCGGTTTGGCGGCAACTCCCTGGCGTATTTTAATCGCCTCATCGACTTTAACATCTTTTTCTTTGCTGCCCACAATCTCAGTCCGCCGCTTCTGCTTCACATGGGTCGTATAGGGCAACTTTTTCCCCTGGCGCCATAGGGTCACTTGCCCCTCGCTATTTTCACTCACCAGCACACGCGCACGACGTAACCGATAGCCGCGTTGCCCGGTCTGTATCTGGTAAATCGTGTTGTAGTAACTCAACTCTAAATTCTTACTCAGCTGACGGGTTTCCTGATAACTCAAGATTAAATCCAGTGTCTCATCATCGGGTAATTCTCGTTGATGACTGTCCGTCGGATTTTTAGGCTCAACAGCAAAGCGACGATTATAATCTTCCATGAACGCCGGTTGGGGATATCATTCATTTTCCTTAACCGTAATTCCTTAATTAACCGATCCTGTAGCGTGCCGTTGGCTCTTTCTACCCGGCCTTTCGCCTGGGGACTTCTCGCACAAATCACCTGAATTCCCAGCTGTTTCATCGCTCGGGTAAACTGCGTATCATCCAGTTCCTTCAATTCGCTTCCCCTATTTTCCCGGAAAATACTATGGCAATCCGAATATAAACACACCGGACGGCCGTGCTTTTTGAGATAATCTGTCATCCCTCTAAAATACCCCCACGTCGTCTCGCAGGGTTCAAAGCGTAGATGCAGCAGCCGGCTCGTCGCATCATCCACCCACACTAACAGGCTACATTTTTCTGCGCGTCCTTCAAACCAATCGTGCGGCGAGCCGTCCAGCTGGACTAACTCGCCTAAACACGAACGGCGAGTTCTTTGTTGGTGAACCACGATATTTTTACGTTTTTTCCCTGTCCATAATTCTTCGTTCATCATCAGTTGGCGAACGCTTTCTACCGATAGTTTCAATTGATGGACTTCGTGTAACTTTTCGTGCGCCAGCGTCGGCCCAAAGTCCATGTAATTTTTCCGCACCCAGTCCATGGCTTCTTTTTTCACATCGTCTGACAACCGGTTATTACTGGGCTTTCCACGGTAAGGGGGGATCAATCCTTCCGCCCCTTGTTCGCGGTATCTCTTCTCCAGCCGCCTCACTTGTCTCGCTGTTAACTCCAGTTGCGTCGCCGCTTCCACCTGCTTTAACTGCTTATTTTTTAGCTTCTCCAGCACCTTCAAACGGTTCAAATCTTCGACACTCATCGCCAGTGTTCCTCCTTTCATTTTCCATCCTCCTTTTTCCAAAAGAGGACATTCGTATATTAGATTTGCCTTTGTTAGTCTGATCAACTGGAGAGGTGAGGATGGCAGTATCGTGGGGACATTGGGCAAAATAGTGCCGTGTTAAAGTCTGGATATGCCATCCTATTTTGGTGTTAGCATTGGGTCCGTACGGATGTCTGGAGGATGTTTTTACATGCCTCGTATTACGAGTAAGGATAAAGCTAACAAAGTTGATTTTAACATAGCGAGGAAAGCCATGAAAACTTACATAGGCATTGATATAGGGAAGTATGAATTAGAAATTTACTATCAAAAACATCGCTTTAGTCTGAAAAATACTAAATCAGGAATTGAAAAATTCATTCAATATCTGGAAAAACTAAATCCCCATCCTGTCGTGGTCTTCGAGGCAACAGGTGGATATGAGCGACCTTTAAAGACCA
>JAFEDN010000200.1 GCA_018241585.1 Pseudomonadota bacterium
TGGTTAGAAAAATGTAGACGATTATGGAAAAATTGTGAAAGGAAAATTAACACGAGTTTACAGATGGTTGTGCTTGCATTTTTAGTATTATTACTCAAAAGACTTTGAACAGGCTCTAATTTGAGGTCGAGATAACCCGTCACCCTAGGCGACACAGGTCCAAAATCGGACAAACCATCACCTTTCAGAGTATCCAGGTTATCAGTAATAAATAGAAGACACATTGCTGCCAGGTTTTTCCCAACTATCTCAGAGTTAGCTTCTAAGACTAAATCTTTTTTTACCTGAGCTAATGTGGTGCGAATGCCCTCAATTTCTTTTAATAATGATTCACATTGCGAATCAGACAGCGTGTTAATCTCCTCAAATAAGGTTGAGTGAATTTCATGTCTTTTGGCCCACTGCTCTATCCGCCATAACATTTCGTCCAATAAATATAAGGTAATTCGAATGATTCTTCGATGATTTGCGTTGATTTTCATGATGACCTCCCTAGCAGCGTAAGGTAGCAACCAACCGTCGCGGTTGTTCCAAAAGACCGAGGGCATGCAAAATATGCGAAACAACCAGATTGGCTGATTGCATTGCTTCGATCGCCGCCCCTTCCGGGCCGATCACCGCAATACCCAAAGCGGCTTGCTTTAACATGTATTGATCATTACGGCCATTGCCGATAGCAACTGTTTGATCGGATGGCAATTGTTGCAAATAGTGTAATTTAGCCGTGGCTTGATCTTCAGAGGGTAAAATAAGCAGTTGACAATCCAGCCCGGCCAGTTCGTTGCGTGCTGATCCAAAAGTGTCGCCGGTAATCACGTGCAGTTTTAGCTTTTTAGATAGCGATTGTAACGCCGGAGCAACTCCTTCCACCAAATGACCTTGGGCTGCCAAGGTACCATTATAATCTAATAGCAAATGCAGTAATTGAAGTGGTTTAAAACCGGGGATAACGATATTTAACACGATAAGCTACCGGATGATTGTGATAGCACAATGAGCATAAATTAAGACCTGTTTGGCGACCGAACCAATCAGCCAACGGTGAAAAGCCGTTTTTCCCCGGTGTCCCATCACGATAAGATCGACATCCAACTGTTCCGCCATTTGTACTATTTGCTCGGCAGGTGAGCCTACGTTTATTTTGCAATCAAAAGGTAACGAAGAATGTAATGCCGCATTCTGTTTTAAGTGCTGAAAAAGCCTTTCATAATGCCGGGTTGAATTTTCCAGAATAGTTCTGGTTTCAATTGCTTCCGCAGGTTCGTGTAATTGAATTACTGCCAGAACAGTGAGAGCAGCGTTGAATTTTTCAGCTAGATTTAAAGCGAATTGAAATGCTTTCTCAGCCTGCTCAGAGCCGTCGTAGCCACATAAAATATGTTTCATCGCTGAACATCCTGTGAGTTAATGTCCGAAGCTTGTGTAGGGGTAACTGCTTTTTCTCGTTGAGTCTGGAGATGATGCCGTGGAAAAAAGAACAGGTTGGCAATAATGGTGGGAATAAATGCACTACCGATTACCACAGCAATCAGATGAGAATATTGATGATTGTTAATGACGCCATGAGATAATCCGAATAACGAAGCAATCGTGCCAAAGGTTAAACCGGTAGACATCAGCAGCGTGGTATACATAGCTTCTTTCCGGGGAGCATGCAATAACACAGTGATCGGATAAATGCCGATCACTTTGGTAATGATCTTACCCAAAAATAAAAATAGAAAAATCAGCGGCGTGGCGATCAGTGCGGGCAGTGAAACCAATGCGCCTGCACGGATAAAATAGAATGGTGTCAGGAATCCGAGGGTTAAAGTACGTAAACGTCGCACCAGCAGATGATTTTTCCCTACCGTGTTGGCCAAAGTCATTCCCACAATATAAGCCGGCAACACTGCTTCGCTTCCGGCCCAGGCGGCCAACGCCCCTAGACCAAACAGGATAAAAAGTAAAAATTTGCTCTCCAATTCTGAAGAATGATTTTCATACCGTCTATGAATATAACGAGTTACTCGAGGCAAAAATACACAGGCTAATATAGTGATACCGAAGAAGATCAGGGTTTTTAAGGTGAATGGGGCAAACATAAATCCCAAGGCCAGCACAGTGCCTAAATCAGTGATAAAACAGGCAGCCAGCAGGGTTTTGCCATAATGCGTTAAATTGAGGCCGGATTCCAGCATAATCGCGTATACAACGGCGACTGAAGTCGTCGATAACGCAATACCGGTTAACCAACTGGCTGAACTGCTCCAATGCAGTCCGAAATAGGCCAATGCGGCACAACCTAGAAAAGGCATAAGAAAACTGGCAGCTCCCACTAATCCGGCTTCTTTCCATTTCAGTTTAAAAACCTGAGGGTCTAGTTCCGCTCCGGCAAGAAAGGTTAGCAAAACTGCACCCGCCCCTGCCAAAAATTGAATCCACACCGCCTGCGTATCCATGAAATGCGCGTGCCAACCAGTTACAATGATAAATTGAGCAAATACACCGACCAGAATTTCTGTCAATGCAGTCGCCATGCGTAACCATCCTGATAATATCGTGGCAATTAATGCCAGACCGACCCATAAGGCGGCCAGGGTTAAGATATGCTCCATTGGGTAAATTAAATCCTAATATTTGAAGAGGTGATCCCTACTAGCTATATTTTAGCATATCCGGACTGACTACAATCGAAAGGATAATCCATGGTCTATCACAGCATATTATTCAAAAATGCTGACTATTTGTCCCAGCAAGAAGCATTGTTGACTACAGCCCCAGAGTTTTTCGCGGATTTAAATTTGGACCCGGTCATAGAAACTATCACTCACGGTAGAGAGGAGTATGATTTAAAGCCATTTTTTTACACTGTTTTAACTGATAAAAATACAATTTTATATCGCCATGAGATTATGCAGGATATCGAAAAACCTGCTTTGTTACATGCTATCCACGCTTTCGTTTTCAACATACGTCTGATGCGCCAAAGTCTAACCCAATCAAACAGGATGTATTATCCATATCAAAAAGAGCGACTATTTTTAGAGGCCGTTGAAATATATTGCCGGTGTCTGACCGCGTTGTCAGATCATTTTTCTGAGATTGACTTACAATCCCAGGGATTATTGACTTTTTATGATTATCTGCAACAGTACCTTGGTTCCGAATCGTTTACTGGTTTGTCGGCGAAAACGAAACAATTAATCGAAAATTTATCGGCAATAAAATATGCTGTCTTGATCAGAGGTGATTGCGTGTCGGTCTGTTATCCCGGCCCTGAAACCGATTATAGTGCCGAAGTCGAGCAAACCTTTCAGAAGTTTAGACAGGCGGCAGTCAAAGACTACCGGATCATTTATCCAGAAAATCTAGATATGAATCATATTGAAGCACAGATTTTAGAAAAGGTAGCTAAATTATATCCCGAGATATTTGGTGAGGTGAGC
>JAFEDN010000201.1 GCA_018241585.1 Pseudomonadota bacterium
ACAGATAAATTTAAACTCGGCCAATTGGCAAATCTTTGGAAAAGATGCGGTACTTAAAGTTAACATGTGTAATTCGACAAATGTTTTAAAATAACTGTAATTCTTTGTGGTTACTTTTTTCTGATTCAAATTTCCCTAACCAATAGCACAAAAGAGCAGCCGGAATTTTGATAAATTCAGTTTCGGGCAAATCATGATTTTTAAAAGTACCAAAATCCGACATAGATTGAGTAACGATATAGCCATGTTTAACATGGTATTTGTTACATAATTTCATTAAGCCCGATAAATCTTTGGTTTTATTATGCTGATTGCGATATTTTATTTCAAAAGGAATAATATGTTCTCCATATGAGATAACCAGATCGACTTCATGGTTTTTTTGATCCTTCCAATAATTGATCTTTGAGCCAGGTTCCGAATAAAGAAATAAATGTTTGAATATGGCAGTTTCAACTATTTTACCCATACTATCCGGCTTTGTTAAAATACTTTTACCCATTAATAAAACAGAAGGAGCAATGGCCGGGTCAGCTAGGTACACTTTAAATCTGGCTCTTAAAACATCTTTTCCATATCCAAATTTTTGCAAACGATAAATTAAATGTGTGGCTTCTAACAATTCAATAAAATTTAAAGCCGTTGTTCTTGAGATATTTAAATTGGATGCCAGGTCTTCTAAATTCAGTATTCCACGATCATTCATGCACAAATAAAGAAATACTTGCTCCAACTCAATAAATTTACGGACTCCAAAAAAAGCGGTTAAATCTCTTTTCAAAACTTTGTCTACAGTATCTTCACGAATTAAACTTTGCGCCTCTAAGATGTCAAGAGGTACCGTTTGAGGAAAACCTCCTTTAATAAGATACTGATTAAATAATCCAATGAGAGCGGTTAATTGTGATAATTTTTGAAATTCGATTTTTTCATCAAATAAAGTTTTTAATGAATCGATATCAGGTATATTTTCTAAAATATTTTTTATGGATATTAATTCTTGAAACTTTTCTTTCATGAGATAAAGAACCGGTTTTGCAAGAGGTTGGGATGAGACCCTAGACTTTAACCAGTCATAAAACTCTTGCTCCGACAGATCACTGAAACCTAATTCATTGATAATAAAAGTTTGTTCATAAGATTTTTTAAATGATAAATATTCATAAAACGATAAAGTGGCAATTGGTATAGTGTGCCATCTTCCGACCCCGGATTCCTGCCCTTTGTGAACTAAAGGGACGGCTGATCCTGTAAATATTATCTTTCTATCTTTATTAAAATCAATTTGGTGTTTGACCCATACTTGCCAATCTTGCATGAACTGAATTTCATCTATAAACAGATAAATAGGACCTGAAGGAGGTTCGATCTCGAACCAAACTTCAATGATTTTATCGATCCCCACCAACTTAATCATGGGGTGATCAAAGGTTGCGTAAAGAATATTATTAGGCGGTATGTTTTGTTTGAGCAGCTTCTGGATAGTTTGCCTTATCAAAGTAGTTTTGCCGACTTGCCGAGCGCCTGAAAGAAATACTGCTCTATGAACGGGAGCAGAATAGGTCCAACGAAATAATTCATTAAAAATAGCTCTTTTCCACTTTGATAGGTCTTTAATAACTTCCCCTTTCCACCAGGGGTTAAAACGGAACAATATTGCAATTAAGTCATTTTTAGAAATTTCCATGGTATAAAAATAACTAAATTCGATATTTATGTCAAGTATACTAGACATTTTTTATAAAATCACAATTTAGGCAATACAGCAATTTGCTGAATGATCAATATTTGAAAAAACTGGTTAAAAGACACTTTTCCTGATGAGGGATCGCAAGAGGGGAGCGACCTTTTCCTTCATTTGTGTATCCCCTCTTAAATGGTAAATCCCTCAGGATTGTTTATTTGTTTGTGCTGCTGAGTTGCGCTAGTGTGGGTTGAAGGATGATTCATTTCATTATGGAAAGCAATATTATTGGTTGATACTTTTCTGCAAGCGTGTTCGTATTGTTTTTGCCATTTTGCAGCTTCTTTTTCATCTTTGGCAGTGCCAACTCCGTAACGGTAGGCTTCTGCTAAATTTTTCATAGCTAAAGTGTCACCCGATGCAGCTAAGAATATTAACAAAGAGGCGGCTCGTATCTGATCTTGCTGTTTTTCAGTTTCTTTGCTTCCCTGGCCGCGTATTAATAAAATCGCCAATTTAACACCCGCTTTAGTGATTTTTTTTGACCAGGCAAATTCATACTGTTCGCGTGCTTTAACATAATTTTTTTCCTCATGATATTTTTTAGCAAGTTCATAAGCTGTTTTTCCGGCAAGATTTTCCTTTTCGTCTATTAAAGAAGCTTGAGGACTTAAGGGGGAAAGTGATGAAAATACTGATTGTGAGGTAAATTGTGGCAGAGGGGCAGGGGCAGGCACGGGGTATTTATTTTCCCAATCCACTTTTTTTTCCCGTTTGATTTCGCCTGTGGTTTGTGGTCTATGAGCTAAATGCGCTAGGGGGTCAATACGAAATTTTTCATCAAGTTCCCGTTTTTCATGTGTCAATAATTTTAAATTATTTATAAATGCTTTTTGTCTTTGAATATATTGCTCTCGGCAAGCCTGACGATATTGTAATAACTTAGGTTCAAGACGGCTAATACCTAGCATAGTAGGTAAAATGCCTAATGGTTCGAATTGGGTTAACTCTTTAACATAATTCTCAAAGGATTGCCATTGTCCAGTCTCCAAGGGATGCCAGGAACGGCAATCACGGATCAGAAATTTATTAATGGTAGCAAAGGTTGCATTATAATCACCATCAAACATTAAAGGCAGTAGAAAATCTGCGCTTTTTTCATCTTGAGCAGCTCTTTGTCTATATTCATCGAGCGCGAATTTAAGCTCTTTACTCACATTGGTTTCAACACCCGGTTTAGTTCTCTCTGCATAGCGATGGGTGCCGATTAATAGGATATACTGACTTTGCTTAATATTGGAACGCATTTGGACCTCCAGATCGCCGGTCATACGTTGTAAATCTAACCAGGGGATCAATCCTGCCTGAGTAAGATTTTCAGCTAAATATTTAAGAAAAGTCTGCAAATGAGTAAACTTAGTTGTCCCCTCAATTTCCCAGGCGTAACTCAAAAAGACTTGGGTTTGAGTTACGGCTAAACGCTGGTGCTCTTCAAGAGTTTCCGGTAAGTGTAATTTTGCCTGATCCGCCATCATGGCTTTAACTTCCCCAAGAAAATCTTTCAATAAGTTTTGACGTTCTCTAAGATTAGCTTGTTGTAACTGTTGGCGTAAGTGATTTAACTCTTCGTGTTCGAATGTGGCAGATGGTTTGCTCATATTTTAACTCCTGAGTACCGTATCATTTCAAAAAGCGCCCTTAACAGTCTAAATAGACTAAAAACTAGTTGTTAGAGTGAA
>JAFEDN010000202.1 GCA_018241585.1 Pseudomonadota bacterium
AAAAGCATCAAAGCCGGTATGCTTAATAATCTGATCGGAAGTGAGATAGTGATGCCAAATTCCTTTATGAATGCGATTCATAATCACTGAACCCACTGCTTTCCAAGCGGCTCTACTTCCATGGTGCACTCCAGCCGTTTCACCATATACTGTCGCGACAAACAGATCAAATCCCTCCGAGGTTTTAGCTAGAATTTTTCTCCGAATATAGGTTGCAGGATTGGCTCGACAACCCACTTGCGCGCATGCCCGAATAGGAGATTCCGGTTGACCTGATACATTTTGTGGGATCAGGCTCATTTCTACATCTGTATAATTGAGAGTGATTAATTCATAGGAGCCATGAGTCTCGTTGATATGGGCATGATAGCCGCTCACCATCACATTGCTCAAAACATACTGCATATACATAACAAACCCATCCGTAGAAGAATGACATAAGTCAATATTTACTTCTGGGATCGCAGGCCCGCCACAGACCTCATTGAATAATAATGGGGAAGACTGATCCATCGGCTTAATGACTTCTATTTCTACACCCAGAGCATCCGAGTGTATTCGGTTGTTGACTCGACCTGGCGTAGTTTCGATTTTTCTACCCGCGCCACAACTCAACGAAAATAGAGGAATCCATTGTTCATATCCTTTAGCAGTCGTAGAACCCGGAATCCTGGGCATCAACATATATATTGCCAATGACTGCTCCTTAAGTATATTGATTGTGGACATTAAATGTATCCGGGTCACAGGTGGCCACTAAATTCTGACCACCTGTGACCCGGATACATTGAATTTTTAATTGCTTGTTATTTAACGAAAATAAGAAATTTGTCCTAGTCTAGAACGCGCGATTTGAAAAATGAGTCCTTAGCGATGAAATATGCTAAGCTTGCGGCTGATCAAGGGATCAAGGAGATTCGAATGCTCAGTCTTATATAGGAGATATTATGTCAAAATTGGATCAAGCTGCTGAAGAGCTCATGAAAAAATTGATCGCTTTAGTCGATGAAAAAAATCGGGAATTAGATTATCAATTTCTAAGTGACATTGCTCCAGAAAAAAAGAACGAAGCAAAAGGCATATTTAAAGAAATATGTTCACAGAATATATCTTTAGAATGCAGTGATCTTTACGAGAAATTTAAGGGTTTTAGAACCCAGCTTTTAAAGCACCATGATTTATCTAGTGTACTGGCAGAAGATTTTAAAAAATATAGTAAATTATCGCCTTGTGAAATAAAAATTCAAATACCTCTTTTAAAGGAAGGTTTTCAAAAATTAAAACAGGAAAGAGCATTAGAAGAGCAATTGCATGAAAGATATAGAGTTAAATATCAAGAGTGCACACAAAGAAATGCTGAAACAAAAATATTGATTGATAAATTACAAAATATATCACCCAAATTATATGCGCAATTCCAACCGCTCTATATAACTAATAATTCCAATTTAATAACTTTAAAAGAACTTTATGAACGAAACCTTTCCGTGAAAGAGGCTGCAAATAAACTTTACCAAAATTGTGAGGCTCAATTAGAAAAATCAAATCAACTGACTGCCCATATCTCAGAAAAAGAAGATCAAAAATCTTTGCCTTCACCCAGTACGGCTCTTTCAAAAACTTCAGTAGCAGAAAACCCATTATCTTTCATGCCTGCCTCTAAAAGAGAAAGTAAAGACGTCGCCATTTTATTAACATTGGTTGCCGATGGACAACAAGCTGAAGTTGAAAAAATGATAAAAGCTAATCTTCAGTTACTTACAGCTTATGATAAAGTACAAGATTTGGCCGGACGAACATTCACAAATATCACTGCATTTCAATATGCCTTGTGGTCATTAGATTGGCACATGTGGGCAATGATTCAAAAATATCTTCCTAAAGAGGAGCAGGCGAAACAGCTACAAGAGTTAGAAACTAAAGGCACTGCATATGGTAAACATTTTAGTTTAAAAGGGTTAATTGATGCCTTACAAGAATATGTAGATAAAGCTCCACCCTACGGGTATCATGATTATTCTCCTGCATTAAATCTTTGGTATAAGGTTGGTGGACAACAAAAATTGTTACCTGTGAGTGTGGTGAATGAATATTGCCGACTTGATCGAACCTTCCATCCATGCCCAAGGGAGTGGGAATCAAAATTACCACGAACGTGCGCCGTATCGGGCTGGGATAATGTTCAAAAAAAATATGTCTCTGGCTCATGGTTCAGACCCTTTTCTGCTAAAGATGCACTGGGGTTGAATTATGCTTTTCACAGAGGCTTTAGGTATTATGGCGCAGCAGGATCACCTAGTGGTGAAGGAAGCAAACTTCCATTGCTACGCAACTCAACAAACGTCTGGGAACCTGAAATAGACCTCAAAGCGCTTCGATCTTTGTGGAAAACCCGTACTCGTCAATTGGATGCACTAAAATCTGAACTATTACACCAGAGTCAAACATGTTTAATGATGTAAAGGGGATAGTCATTCCGGGAGGCAATCATTTTAGGACCTTTCCTGCAATTAAGCACAATGATATTATTACCAACCCAGTGATGTTGCGTGCCATTTATCGATTGTGAGTAACATTGTTTATCGTTGACACAAACCGGAAAAGATAGTAAACCATAAGTAAATTGACAATGGATTGAAACTTATGTCCTTTTTAATTCCGAGTTCTCCAGTACAGGCTGAGTTTGGGCCGTTATAATGATTTGCTATTTCTCCAGGAGTAGCCGTGCCGTTATTTGATGAAAAAGCGATTGTTGCAACCATTCAAGAAGAAAAAACCATTAGCTTGGATTTATCTAGAATGGTGATTAAAGATGAAAAAGTGGAAGCCATAAATACTACTATCTTTGCCAAAGATGGTATTAGGGCGCTGGCGGTACTACCGAATAATCGGCTCTTATGTGGGTCTTATGACGGAATCATCCAGCTTTGGGATATGTCCGGGAAGTGTCTAGCCACCTTCAGTGGGCATAGTCGCCGTGTGCTTGCGCTAGCGGTGTTGCCGGACGATAGTATCGTAAGTGGAGCTGATGACAATACTCTCAAGCTTTGGGATGTGTCCGGACAGTGTTTGGCTACCTTCAGCGGGCATAGCCGCGGTGTTTTTGCGCTAGCGGTACTGCCGGATAATCGAATCGTAAGTGGATCTGATGACAACACTGTCAAACTTTGGGATGTGTCCGGACAGTGCTTGGCTACTTTCAGCGGCCATAGTGATCATATTAGAGCATTGGCGGTGTTGCCGAATAATCATCTCTTGAGTGGGTCTCATGACGGAATCATCAAGCTTTGGGACCTGTCCGGAAAGTGTCTGGCTACCTTCAGCAGGCATGAGTATGGAGTTACTGGGTTGGCAGTGCTGCCAGATGATCGCATCGTGAGTGGGTCTGA
>JAFEDN010000203.1 GCA_018241585.1 Pseudomonadota bacterium
CAATTCCTTCAGCGTATCCGGGGTTAAATGTGTGCTGAGTTGTTTGATTGCCACCGGTTTATCATTGTAAATGCCTTCATAGACCGCGCCAAAGCCCCCTTTCCCCAGCAGACGCCCCAGTGTCAGAGCGCTGGCAGGAACGGTAATATTGATCTGGATGCGACCCCCGGAATCCAGTTGCGCCAAAACGGGTTTGGCAGGCAAGATAGTTTTTTGATCGGCTTTTGGTAAGATGGTTGGCGACTCTGGAGCGCTCTGCTCCGATGGCAGCCACGTGAGCAGCGAACTGTCCTGTAAAAATTGATGTTGATCTGACTGCGGTGGATGATCGGTAGATGACTTTTTCATGGCAAATTCCTGTTCTCTGATTCATGATATAGCAATAACTTCAATCGGGACAGGGAAATTATCGCGGAAAAATAGCCGCTTCGCAACTGAAAAGTATCTGATGGATGCACATTAAAACGGTGGTTAAGCGAAAGCATTGCACCCCATTTTGTAACTGGATTTGACTAAAAAACGTGATAGTGCTGTTAGGTAAAGACCGTAAATTGAATTGGCCGTGAGTTACCGCTGAGATATCAAAAAAGGAGCTTCTCGCCAATGGCTGAGTGCTGTTTGCAGTGGCGTAAATATTCTGCAAAAGTCATCCAGCCGGTCGCTTTCTACTTTTCGATAGCCCGCCAACGTGATAGCGCTCATATCCGGCATCTGCAAGTGGCTAATAGTTCACGATGCAGAGCAGCTTGATGATGTTCAGTCTCCTGCCAGCGGTTAAGGATCGCTTGCAACAGCATGCTCGGTGCACTTTGACTATTTGACTTGCTTACACTTCACGGGTCTGGCTATCTGTTTATTGGCTAACTATTGTATTGCTACTGCACTCTGGGCTTTTTCTTGTTCCGCTTGATGTTGTTGTTGCTGCTGATGTTGGCGATACAACTGAATAAAATCCAACGGCGCCAAGTACACCGGCTGCAAACTGGATTGGGTTAAAATTTGATTGATCATCACTCCCGCATAAGGAAATAAAAAATTGGAACATGCGCCGTATGACACCATTCCCCGTTGCTGGGCGTTTTCCGCCGTGATCGTAAAGATCCCCGCTTGTTCGAAATAAATTTCAAATACCGGCTTATTTTCTTGTTGGGCATTAATTTGCAAAGCCAGCACTATTTCAGTGCGTTCTTTATCCATTTCCTGTACCCGCGGATTGGCCCGCAAATCGATTTTTGGATTCCACGCTCCGTTCCAGTCTTCGGGCACTCCTTGGATCACGACCCGCTGGTTTTTACTATAAATCCGATGGATTTGAATATTCACTGACTTGGTGTCAGAATTCGGTTCCTTTGACATGGTATAACTCCTGATGATTAAAGAAATAAATAATAGTTAGGTATGAGCACTTTACTTTGAATCGACCGTGATATTTCCTTATTTTCACGATGTAAGACTCTGAATATTGTAATCAAATGTTAAGATTTGTAAACAAAAAAATTCTTAAGATTTCATTAAAAAAACAGAGTAACACAGTCACTAGAAATTCGCCTGAAAGCAACTCGCAGCTTGGCTTGGGCCAGCCAACTATCCCGAAGTTTTTTGTGGAGTCTAACATGGCATAACACTTTTGTCATAGCAAACTTTAGAGTTCTTTTTATTTAAATTTGAGAGATTACAACTTAGGGCGAATATGTATTTTCAATTCTGAGGCCGAAGTAGACCAGAGTTGGCGTTGATCATCATCCAATTTATCGGTGGTCACTTTCATTCCCCAAACGGTCATTAAAATTTTTTGTGAAGGAATATTATCGCGACGAGCGGTAGCTGATATTTTAGTAACAGGGTTTGACTGGTCATTGATGGTAACTGCTTTATTGCGCTCAGCGTAAAATAAAGTAAGGCCGGCGGCTGCACGCGAAGCATTCTTGCCGTGCCCTTGTCCTTGATAATTTTTTCCTTGAATATTGGCGCCAATAACAATGCCTAGTTGCACTTCGCCAGGCTCATCGCCATTGCCTATGGCGATATGTCCAATCACCGTTGTTCGCGGAATGTTTGGAAAAAAATTTTCTAGTCGCTTGAATAATTTTGGTCCCAGAAGAAGAATTAGCCAAGTCGGTAACTCGTCATATTTTTCTATCGCGTATCCTGTCCAAACATAACCACTGTTTACTCTATCTTCATACCTTTCAAGTCGAGTTGCAGTCTGTTGTCTGGTTTCAGGGCCATTTGAATAGGTGACCATTGTTTTTGCATCACTGTATATTGAATCGTAAGCATCAAGATCAGCTTTAAGTGCAGGTCGTAATCTTAGGCCGGTAGGAGTAGTTACTTCGATTTTTAAAGGTTTTTCATCTAATAGATTTATATCCAATTTTTTATAAAAAAAACCTGGGTCCTGAGCTCTTATCCTCTGCAAGCTTCCGTAAGCATACAGCCCAAAACCCATGGTTAAAGATAAAGTTTTTTTTGGATGTGCCGAATAGAATTGCCAAGCACGATAAAATTGTCGCCGCATATTTTATGCTTCTCTTAATTCTCCATATTAATTGGTTATCAATATAACCTAGCCTGAACGAAATCTTTACGATACCGCGTCAAACACACAGGTAGTATTAGAATCAGCAGGAGCAAAGCAACCAAGATATGACCCTGACTTGGTCCAAGTACCAGAAACGCCCTTATAAACGACGCTATGGGCGGAGTCTGAATAATCAAGTGGAAATAAACTGTAAATACTATTAGGAATACTGTATCCGCAAGATACTTCAGTTGGGCTTGGATTGTTCTCTGTTGTATAAAGCACTTGTGTGTTATTAAACAAAACTACAGAAACATCGTACTGGCTAAACCCAGCGGGTAAATTGACTTTTAAATCCCCAAAATCCATAGGAATAACCACAGTAGATTGATGTTCGGCAATTGCTTCTAAAGTTTTACTTTGCACTTCTTCAGGTGAAGGACAAATGTAGGCCATTGCGGAAAAAGAAATATTCAGAGTAACCAAACTACAAACAAATGAAACAGCATTTTTTTTAAATTTGAACATATTGAAAGCTTCCTTTAATTTTACGATATTAAAAATCTAAATCACTTTCGCCAGTATATACAATGTTTAATTCCAAATCTACTCTTAAAAAGTTCCAGACCAGGCTATATTTTTAATTTTCGTAATAAAATAAATAGTTATAAAATCAATTTGTCTACTATTGAGAAAATTAAAAATATAGCCTGGTCTGGAACCCCTGGAGAGTTTGACATTACATTGATCAGTCTTTAT
>JAFEDN010000204.1 GCA_018241585.1 Pseudomonadota bacterium
ACGTTTAAACATTGCTTTAGATATCGTCAGAGCATTAAAAGTCTTACAGAGTAAGAAAATACAGCATCGAGGGATGAAAAGTGCAAATATTTTATTAACCGAAGATTTACAGGTAAAATTAGCTGATTTTGACTCTTCAACACTAGAGGGAGAGTCTAATGGTATAACGCGCGGTCCACTACATTGGGAAACTCCGCCAAGATTTATCGGAGCCCCCTACCTACCTGCCGATGATATATACGGCTATGGGTTAATTTTATGGCATTTAATTACCCGAAAAATACCTTTCAGTATCGAAGATATACTCAAAGACATCCCTGACCAGTATCCACAAGGATTGATAGAGCTTGCATCAGCCTGCTGTCACCAAGACCCCGAAAAGAGATTGAAAATAGACGATATTTTATCCATGTTACCCGGAATTATTGCTCATCTTCCTGAACTTGAAAAAAAAATCTCTTGGTCATTACCGCAGTTTCTTCAGCCGTTCTCTCATCCCAAGGAACCGGAAGAAGAATTCAAAGAATTAAAGGCTATACAATTTTTGTCATCAAATCCAAAAAAAGCGGATGCTCCTACAAAAATTTATCCGATTTTTCATGATCAAAAATTATCGGGGCTTAAATGGATAGATCGTGACTGTTTCCAGGAGTTTAAACAAGAACTCAAATTTTTGAGTATATTGCAAAAATGCGATTACATCATGCAACTGGAAAAAAGTGGTATCTATTATACCCAATCCGAATCAGGAGTCTCGGTTCACAAAAATTATTGCTTGGTGATGGAATGGATGCCTTACTCCTTACGGTTTATGCTCGACAGTAAAAATGAATTATCCTGGACTACTCGCATTCAAATCGCTTTAAAAATAGCCGAGAGTCTTAAAAAATTAGAACAAGAAAAGATAATTCATCTAAATTTAAATAGTGATAACATCTGGTTAACCAAAGATTTGCAACCAAAATTAACCGGTTTTGGACATGCGAAAATGCACGCTCAAATTGGCGCCGAATATAAGCCTACGCCATCAAACTGGACTGCACCTGAAAAATTCGTATCCCCTGCCGCGGATGTATTTTCTTTTGGTCAGGTGCTATTACATTTGATGACTCGAAAATATCCTTTGCGGACCGAAGAAATCTCATCCGACTGTCCCCAAGATTTGGTTAAACTTTATTTTAGATGTTGTCACCAAGAACCTATAAAGCGATTGCCGCTAGACTATATCCTATCCCATCTGCAGAAAATGCTTGATCCTTCACCACAGCCGCTACCTCAACCTAAAAAAACGCGCTCACTTTATGATATTTGGGCACGTCTCTTTAGCAGAAATGATGCTGTTCCAAATTCAGCTGTACAGGCAACACCTCGTATATAAAGCGCGAATCATTGCAAAATTGGAAAAAATATTTTACTAAATTGATTATTTTTTATTGAAGCTGGATCTATTATTATATAAAAATAAAGAAAGCAGTGAAATTCTATCCCAAAAGCGTTTATCGATCCTAAAAGAAACTAAATGGGAAGAAAAACAACAGCCTCAATTCAATTTTTTAATAGGTTACCTACAAAGAATTCTAGGGCAATTTAACGATGTCTTAGAAATAGCGACTATATTTTTCAGAATCCTCATTTAGATGGCTTCGGTGAAATTCGTTTAGATATGCAGAATGATCGTGTCACTCATCAGTTTATCTGCAACAATCCGGGTCATTATCATAGAATTGGCGGAATTTTCTCAAAATAAAAAAACCACTCCTCCATTTAAGTCACCTTCAGAAGTTACCGTAAGCGAGATTAGTTTGGCCGATGCAATTGAATTTGCGATTGAGGATTTTAATCAACTACCGAAATTAAAACTATTCAGTCCAACACGATTTGGCTATGACATTTTTAGGGAGTCATCTAGTCAAAGTTTATCAAGCTCTGCTAGTTCCTCACTTAGCAGTGATTTTTCTCTAGAAATATAGGCTTATTTGTCCAGACTTATGATCATGAATCACAGTCCACGTGCGAAAACTGATAATTTCTAATCAGTTTTTGTTCATGGCGGATTTCCTTAGTCCAATGAACAGCCTCCGCTCTATTAACGGGAACATACCCCAAAAAACCAGCATCTTTAATTTCCTTGCCGCATCGACAGCATTTAATGGTGGTTTTCAATTCTTTTAAGCGATAACCGCAGTTTTCTAGCGCCGCCCAGCTAAAGATTTCCTTCTTCATATTGGTTACTCCACTGTATCAAATCCATATCCATAAGATACGGTATATTATACCGTAAATGAATAAATAGGGAAAATCAAGATTGAATGGATTAGCTAAAACGTTTTGAGTCCACTCACTAAATGTCGCTACCAATGATGTTGTTTCTTCCACCACTATAATCTAAAAAACTTGTGATTATGCGCAGCCGGTCAATTTTTGATGACTTTTAATATTGTATAATGTACCGTGAATCAATCAGGTTGAAATAGAGTTCCATTGCGTTGGAGTGATATGGCGGGGGATTTATTTAAAGACTTCGAATGGACCAGCAGAATATTATCAGGGGTCCCAGGACTGGTTGTCTGGATGCTTCCGGACGCTCAATTTATGTGTGCCAATCAACGGGCTATCAGCGCGATGGGTTTTACTGGCGTGACCCAGCTAGTGAATCGTTATCCAAGGGACATGAAAAACGAGTCCAGTAAACTGCATGATCAGTTTGTAAAAAATACTCGATACGTGTTTCAAAACCAGTGTTCTGTGATGAGCGTCTATTCCGTTTACCTTGCTGATCAGCGTTGGGCTTTATTTATTGGCGAGGAGCAACCTTTGGTGGATGTCAACCAATCGATTATCGGCGTTTGCTCACACACCATGGAAGTGACTACTACGCCAATAGCGTCTCATCTGGCTCAACTGTTTATTGATCATCGAAAAAAAAGCGCTATTCATTTACAACAAGGTCTTTATCACTACAGCGAGCGTTATGAACATTGGAATTTATCTCAACGCCAAGGGGAATGCTTGTTTTGGCTGCTCAAGCGTAAATCGGCCTCAGAGATTGGCGCGTTATTAGGTCTGACCAAACGGACGGTGGAATCATATATTCGTCTGATCAAGTCAAAATTTCAGGTGCACACTTGGTCTGAATTATCTGATTTCGCGGATGAACAAGGACTACAAAGTTATATCCCTAAGCATTGGATTTATTCGAATAAGTAATCAGGGAGAAGGGGGGGCAAATCTTGAATTGTGAACAGTAAAATTCTCTCACGGCAAAATTTACTGTTCACA
>JAFEDN010000205.1 GCA_018241585.1 Pseudomonadota bacterium
AGAAAGAACAAAGACTCAAAAATATATAAAACGATTTTTTCATTGGTTAGTTGCCTATATAAACAAATATTCTCTCTTCCCAGCAACTATAAAATTATTCTGAGTTCAAATATTTGGTTTGTTTGATTTTGATATATAATTTATGTAGTACTACTGAGAGCATATCATCCTCATCTGGTTTAATTCGGCCTTCTCGAAAATCTTCATAAATTAGTAAATTAGTTTCCAAGATATCTTTAATTGCAAACGGTAAAACTGAAAAAATCTTTCCTGGAAAATAAAGAAGCTGTGAGGCTTCATTTACAGTTAAAAATTTTTTTTCAATCAAAATAGCAATCAATGCAGCATGCCTCTCAATGTCAAAATAATAATTTCTAACCGTTAGTAAAGCGGTTGCTACCAGTTTAGAATCATCCTGTTTGCTCCAAAAATCTAACAGTAACGTTTCAATTTTAGCTGGAATTTCATCCGAACCGTCATAAAGAGTCGATACTAACTTAAAAACTTCTTCTTTCTTTTCGTCAACAAAATATAGATAAAACAATCGCCACAAAAATAATACATTAGGCTGAGATATCATGCTCATCATCGCTTATCCTTTAATTTTTCGGAGCAAAACTAGGAAGAAGTGCTGCATTCCTTAATGGAATAACACAAATTAACTCAAAGCGATCTGGCAAAAATTAGCAACAACTACTTTTGAATTTTGAAAGATCAGACCCGCACCAAGGACAAAAGTCAATGGGTTCTATTTGATTTTGATCTTTTTTTACTTTGATACCATATACTTTAAGTTCAGAGTTATAACCTATTGCAACTTCTCCTTCTTCAAAATGTTTCTTAAATTCTTCACAACAATAATCTCTCTGGCTCATACTGCTTCCTTATAATTAGTATTTTTTTCGCCACCAGGCATCCGATTTATAATCCAATGGAATATCTTGCTCTCGTGGATCATCAAATCCCATACTATCTAAAGTATCAAACCATTCATTCCTTAAGGAATGGGGAAGCTTCGCGCCGCACCAAGGACAGTAATAAACTGATTGAAAAGAAGTTCCACCATCTAAAATCCTTATACCATATTCTCTAAGGTTTTTAATATAAAGTAAAAATATTTTACTTCGATTAATCTCTTTTGTCAGTTTTTGACAACAATGTTCCTTTTTATTTTTCATATATTTCTCAATTTCTTAGTAACCATTCATTTTCCTACCTGGATCAGGGAGGCTTAATCATCTTATCAATTGTCGGATCCATAGCACCTAAATGGTGTACATTTCTGTGTCAAAGACTTCAATGTCTCCATGTGTATAGTCTCTCTGATAATATCGCTTCTGCTTGCTAGTCAGCCCATTCGTCTTAGTGCTTTTCTTAAAAGACCGCAACTCTTTCCATATCTTACTAGCCGACTTCTCTATCTTTTCACATTTCGTTAATACCTTCGATCCAGGTTCTAAACCCAAGATAATTCCTATGGCTTCTACCTTTCGATTAAAAAGCATGCATAGTTTCATTTTTATTAAAATAAATCATTCTACCTTAAAAACAAGGGTTTTAAACGTTAATGATTTATTGCGAAAAATTATTCGATATTTTGGTCAACTGGCTTGTCGTATTGACCAGATTGAACAGGATGCTATAGGAGAGTTACCATGACAGAAATCTATCAATTTAAAATAGTCGCATTTGTGTTGATGGCATTGGCGACATGCTCATTGAAGATTGTGGCGGACCACATTGTTATACTCTGTTAGCCCCCTGGTGTAAGAATAAAAGTAAAGAAAACAGAGAGGCTTTACTTGAAATTTTTGATGAAGGAATGTTAGAGCAGTATGAAGATTTAGAACTAGAGACGTTTAACCGAGAAGCAGTTAATCGCCTTATCGGAAATAAGAAAAAATAATTAGTTCTTAATAATTACATGCGGAATGTAGGATATAATTTTAATTATACAAAAAAAAGGAAAAATTGAACTTTAAATTTCACAACGATGTATTTTAATAATTTGGTCCAATTGTTTTTGCCAATATAAAGCTAATTTTGGGTTCACGTAACCAGGTTTTGTATAAATGTCCATTAGATTGCCAGCCATCATACCTGAAACAATTAAAGGAGGATCATTTTTAAGAGCTTGCTTGTACCAATAGCTTGCCTTTAAATAATCTATTTTTACACCTAAACCATAATAGTACATATTGCCTAATATATATTGATCTTGAGCGTATCCTTTTTTAGCCATCGGTTCTGCTAAAGAAAAAACATAGGGTTCTTCATTTTTATCTAAATAAATTACTTCTAAACCTAATTTTGCAATAGAATCTCCGCTTGCGGCAGCCTCCTCAAGCCAGTTCATCATCTCCTTCTCAGTGGGTGGATTTGTTATTAAATCGCCAAAAATTTTTTTCTTGTACATCACTAATGCTGCAAAGGTTACCCGCGCAGGACCGTATCCACCTTGAACCGCTTTTCGAAGCCAATACATTCCTTTAACATTATTTACCTCTGTACCGAAACCATTCAGATAACCTAAACTAACGTAATAAGCATATTTTAATGAGCCTTTTTTGGCGCCTTCTAAGTAAGCAGCAAATTCAGTTCGCAATTTACCATCCACCTTAGGATTATTAGGCTTGGGACAAATCAGTTCACCATTAGTATAAGCAAAAATATATTGTTCAAAAAAATTTTTGTTATAATCTATTTGGTAATTTTCATAAGCTTGTGTAATTGCTGCGTAAATAATAAAAACTAACAAAAAAGAAATTTTGTTCATTGCTTGACAGCCCAGATAAATAAATACACTGGTCTCCATCCATTAGGCAATTTATTTCCATAGCATGGACCTGATAAATTTTTTTCAAATTTTTTAAGATCTGCTACATAATCTTGAGACTAAGCATCGAAATTTAAAATTGAATGGGTATATAATTATCAATTTTGTTCACAATTATTGATTTGTTTTTCAAATTCTTCAGATTTCAGCTTCCAAAAAACAAATTGGTCGGCGTTTTCTGTACCAGGTTTAGTATAAATCTCCATTATAAATAGCATAATATTGCTAGAATTTCTTAACGGTGGATCATGAGCTAAAGCTTTTTTAAACCAATACAGTGACTTACTATAATTTTGTTTAATTCCTTGGCCATTAAAATACATCATACCTAATGCGAATTGAGCTTCTGGATAATTTTTTTTTGCTAGGGGTTCAGCTAGAGAATAAAGCATTCGATAATTTTTTGAATCTGAATACCTACTTTCAAGAAACCATAATGCC
>JAFEDN010000206.1 GCA_018241585.1 Pseudomonadota bacterium
CATATCGCCGATTCGATTGACCAAAAAAGCTTTAAAGCTGCCGTTGGCCGCAGCATCTGTCTTGAACCAAAAGCCAATCAGCAAATAGGAAACTAAACCTACTCCTTCCCAGCCAAAAAACAACTGCAAAAAATTATTGGCTGTGACCAGCATCAACATAGCGAAAGTAAATAATGAGACATAGCTAAAAAATCGCTGATAACCTGGATCATCATGCATATATCCAATGGTATAAATATGGACCAGCAAAGAAATAAAAGTAACCACTAACAGCATCACGGCACTCAATGGATCAACTAGAAAACCGACATTAAAGCCCATAGACCCATCTAAAACCCAGTGATAAAGCACTTGATTAAGGCTTTGGCCATCAATCAACACCTGTACTGCTACTAAGATTGCAAAAATGAACGAAACGATCATCAGGCCGATAGTGACTCTGTGGGTATTAGAGCGGCCAATTACTTTTCCAAAAAAACCAGCAATGAGCGAACCTGCCAAAGGGGCAAAAATTGTAATCAATAAGTAGGGATAAATCACTGTATTTTAACCTTTTAATAAATCCATCGTTTGCACATTGATGGTGCCGCGTTGTCGGTACAGTAAAACTAAAATTGCCAAACCGATCGCTGCTTCAGCAGCAGCTACGGTTAAAATAAAGAACACAAAGACCTCACCTGCTTCCAAGTCCAGGAAGTGCGCCAACGCCACAAAATTGGTGTTGACCGCCAGTAAAATCAATTCCAGACACATTAACAGGATAAGGATATTTTTACGATTCAAAATAATGCCAGCAAAACCTAATGCAAATAATATCGCGCTAATCACCAAACAAAAATTAAGCGGAATCATCTCAGGGCCACCTCATTTTGCGTTGATTTAAATGCGGAAATCCTGGAAATCATCTGGACTCCGATTTCATTTTAATGATACGTAAACTGGAAGCTTTATTAGCCTGTAGCTGTTTAGATATCTTTTGGGCCTTGGTGCCTGATTTTCTACCATAGAAAGCTAAACTAATTGCAGCAACCATTGCCGATAATAAAATAAACCCAGCCAATTCAAATTCATATATGTAATGCGTGAACAGTTCAGTTCCCAAATTTACCACGTTGTTATAATGGGGACCATGTTGCACGATCATGGTGTTGGCACTAAATGTATTGCTGGTTAGCACAAAACACATCAACCCGATCATTAGGATTAACACCAGCAAACCTAGTGGCAAATAGCGCACAAATCCTTCTTTTAGCGGCGTTAAATCAATGTTAATCATCATGACCACAAATAAAAATAAGGTCATTACCGCGCCCACATAAACGAATATTAACACTAGAGATAAAAATTCAGCTTGCAACAGCATCCACAAAACAGCGCTACAGAAGAAAGCCAATACTAGAAACAAAATGCAGCGCACTGGGTTACGCATGAATACAACCATGGCTGCAGAGCCCAACAAGCCAATTGTAAAAATAAAAAAAACGATTTGATAGACGGCTTCTGCCATTTATGCTCCGCACTTTTCTCTAAATGAGCGCATTATAACCAATCATTCTTCATACAGCAATTCCTTTGACGTGTAGGCGTCAAGTTAAGTGCGACCCAGACTCTGAGCAACGCGAACGGGAAGCAATTCAGTACATAATCTGTGCAAAATGCCAACTGAATTGCCGCGCTGGCGCTCGCAATCGGCAATCCTAGGCTTATCTTGTGATACAGCTCAATAAATGGTATTTTTTGCAAATGAATCAATTAAACAATTCGTATTGGCGACCTATTTTGACGGTAATAGCTTTTTTCGCCATAGTCAGTCTTTATTTCACGATTTTTCTGCCATACATGACTGAAGAAGGACGTTATTCACTAGCTTCTCTGGAAATGTATTTTACCCATTATTTTTGGCAACCCACCAACTACGGTCATTTTTATGGCCGCCCGCCATTTTATAATTGGGTAAGCTTACCGTTAATGTACTGGTTGGGCCCGCAACAAGTACTCGTGGCCGGGCGTATTGTTGCCGCGTCCGCCAGTGCACTGATGGGACTGGTGTTATGGTTTTTTGCGTTCCGTCTTTATAAAAATGCATTATTTGCATTATTCACAGTGGCACTGTTTTTTTCCGGCGATATGTTATTCCGCCGTAGCTGGGTCGCTGCTCCTGATACCTTATTCGCTTTATGCACTTTCACTGGAATTGCAGCCATGTGGCTGAGTGTTAAAGAAAATCGAGCTATATACTGGTTGCTTGTTCCTTTCACTTTATTTGCGGCTATGCTCAGCAAAGCACTGACGGCTTATGTATTCTATTTTACCGCCTTATTAGTGATCTGGATTGCTAGCGAACATAAGAGCAATTTATTTAAACCGGCTAGTATTTTGGCTCATATTGCCATTTTAATTTTGCCGCTGCTCTGGTTCATGCTGCTACCCAATTCCAGATGGCACGATATGCTTGGCGACATCTCCAGCCGGGCTGTTAATCACTCCTTTAGCCTACTTCGTTATCTTGAGAAATTATTATTTAGCACTTTTGATGTGATTTTGCGCTTAGCTCCAGTGGACCTTCTAGCTTTCTACTGTTGGTATCGTTACCCTTCAGATCACAAGCCAATCAAAGAATTGACTTGGATTTGTATCCTTAGTTTTTTACCATACTGGCTTTCAACAGCATATCTAGCCCCTCGCTACTTATTACCCATTTTACCTTTTGCTGCCATTATTTTTGGTTATTATATTTGGAACGCTGGCATAAAGATGATCAGGATCACCATTATTGTCTTGGCAATTGAATTACTTTGTAAAACAATAGGTAGCTTCGTCGGCCTGCCTTGGTTCGAATCAGTTTATTACAATCAACAGACTGTTGCTCAAGATATTTTAAAACGGACTCAAGGCCAAAGCTTATATACAGTAGACTTAGGGAATGGCTTTGGGATAGCGATAAGCTCCTATATTGATGCTCTCATCTGGCCTCAGCATCCTCTTTTGGCCGCACCTGATAGCTCTTTTTCAGGCTGCGTTATTAGTAATAGTCCTCAAACTTCATACGGAAGGCTACTACAAACCTACACCATTCATACTCATAAAGATTTTTTTATCTACTTATACTGCAAATAATTTATGCATTTGTAATACAGGCGACTGATTGCTAACCTTTTAATATAAAGGACAAAAAATGAACAGTCAGAGAAAAATCGCTATTATCGGTGCAGGATGGACAGGTGTCGGTTGTTTGAGAGTACTCAAGCAAAAAGGTTACGATGTTGATGTCTA
>JAFEDN010000207.1 GCA_018241585.1 Pseudomonadota bacterium
GACATGCAGAAGGACATGCAGAAGGACATGCAGAAGGACATGCAGAAGGACATGCTGAGGGTTTTAAAGAAGGATTTGAACAAGGCCACCACATGATACTAGAAATAGCCCGTTCATTGAAACAGTCCGGCATGAAGGATGAAGCAATTGCCGCCCATACCGGGCTATCAATATCCATTATTAGAGTACTTTAGTTATTTCTTAGCGGCAGCGGCTTCCTGCTTTTTGGTGTTAACGGCTTCGATTAAGTTATTGGTCAAAGTAATCACCTCACCGATAGATAATTTACCGCGATAGGCCGGCGGATAATGTGTGCCTTGCTCCATATCACGGACCAATTCCGAAGCAATAGTCAGCGATTGTTGGCTATTTTTGCCACATAAACGTTGCAGATATTCAATTTGATCCCGAGTACTATTACGAGGCAACAGGGGTTGTTGGAAGTTGTCGCTTTTATCAATCAAATATTGTCGGAGATGCTCATTCTTGCGCATCGGCACGAAAATATTGAGTTCTTCGTTACCCAAAACCACAGGCTCTTGCGTAAAGCTATCCAATCCAGGAATCTGCGCGCTAAAACCTTGCCGGAGTTTTTTTAATGCAGTCACAGATCGATCAATAGGCGTTAATTCTTGATGACGTTGTAACAATTGAGTGACATTATCAATTTCTTGTTCAGGAGTCACCTCGGGCTTAAAGATGATAGTTCCTTCACCCACGAGCTTATTGAAATGATCAAAACTCTTACGTAACTTCTTCACTTCATTGTCGTCGGGAGCACCGACTTTAAGGAAATGGGTCAATCGCATCTTTTTGACTGGAGGGGGTGCAGCATAAAAAAATCGGCCTCGAACAATCTTAGACTTAAATAAGAAATGGGCCTCACCAGGCTGCTGCTCTTTTAAGTCTAACAAATCGACACGATTACGTTTTTCCAATTTAGCGCCCTTGGCGTCAGCATAGGTTCCCATGACATTACCTGAATCTACTTGGAAGCTGTCAACATGGGTCACATAAGATTCCCCGGCTGATTTCATGAAAAAGTCCCAAGTTTCAGTCGGGTCTTCTAATTTCATACAAACTTTAATGTTACAGTTTGCACCAATAGATGCCGCTTCCTCTTTCGAAGCTTTTTGGAAAGCTGGTAAATCTTGTCCGGCAAAAACCACTGAGAAACCTAACGAACGAGCCTGGGCTGGGACCACTGCAAAGCCTTTTACAGCGTAATAGCCGTATTCGTCCAAAATACATAGAAATGGGGTCTCAGAGTTTGTAGGTTTACTGGTAATTAAATCCTCATAACTTCCTTCTACGCTGTCGCCCAAACCGCTAGCCATCATCACTCGCAGAGTAGCGATAATAATCTTACCTAAATTGGATAATTCTTCTGGCGATTTTTCTAGAGCCGGTAGTAATACGCATAAAATGCGCCGGTTTAACACCACATCTTTTAAATCCACTTCCGCTAAATTGGTACGGAGGATATGACCATAGGTATCCGCCAAGGTGGTGAAGATACGGGTCAATTGCATGGTGATAAAACCATGTTGTTCCAATACTTGGGAGACTTGCTGACCTTTTTTATCCTTATTGTAACCGGGTAAGTTAAATACGTAGTTGTTAATCGGCTCTAAGATCGATGGTGGCAAGTTAGCCAAACTTATCGCTTCCTGACCATCACGGATGAATAGCTTGTCAATGACCATGGCTTCTAGGCGGGATAATAAGAAATAATTTCGGATGGTGTTAGCGTCCAGCAAAATATGGCCTGCGTCGCGCATAACTACCAATACCTTCATGATAGCCTCGACGAAGCCCATGGCTCGGCCTTTCCACATATCGCCATCCGAGCTTTGGGCGCTGGATTCCATCATGCTGATAATCAATTGCGCCAACATGCTAGAAGAACCTGTAGCGAAGGGGTTTAAGGTATTGGATAAACGCTTTTCTTGAGGACCGACCACATCCCGAGCTCCGGTCATGAAATTAATCAGCAGCAAGTCATCTTCACGGCCCATGGATCGGACCATAGAAAATATTTTTGCAAACAAGGAGTTATCACCTTTACCATCCACATAGATGAAACCACTGGCTTGCAACAAGGCGTTATAAGCGATCGAAATTAAAGCTTCCGTTTTACCGCTACCGGTAGACCCAAAAATCAGTGCGTGGGTACGCATATCTTCATTACTAAACCATAGTTCTGATTGGGTATGAAGTTCATTCCCTAAAAAATAAATTCCTCGGGCCACGTTGGGCGTGCCTTTTTTAGGATGTAAATCATTAAAATCTTTCGCTCCGGATACCAAAGGCATTCTAAAAGGCAAGGCACTTTTTTGAAGAAAACAATATAAAAAGACCCCCACACCAATCAAAAAGATCAATTCACTTAAATAATTTAGAAAATAAGTCATCATGGCGGCAATAATCAAGCTCATGCAAGCGCCTTTGGGCGTCAGCCAAAAGTCAGTAATCCGCTTGCTCAGCGGCCGCGTATCTCGGATAATACTTTTATAATTTTGTTCTTGACTCGCGTCTAATCCGCGTTGATTGCGTTTTAGTGCCATTTTTCAGTTTCCGGTATATATAAGATTCGTTGAACTTCATCTTCTAAAGCTTGTACTGCTTCTCTCACCATTGGATTTTTTAAAGGCCGCTTCAGCTTCTTCTCAGCATGCCAGTGCCCAAATAATCCCGCGACTTCTACAACCGCTGTTTGTCTACCGACGCTATTCAACATGTACCACATCTTACGATCTACTGGCTTCAGCCATAGAAACTCTGCCGAAGCTAATACTCCATCGATTCTGGCCATTTCCAATAAAGAAGCCAATAAAGTGCCGACATAAGCATGTCGTTTTTCCAACCATTTTAATGGCTTAGCGTCTTTATATTGCTCTAGTTGCTCCTCAATTCCTGAAAAATCGAGTTTGCCATGAGCGGCTGAAGCAGAAATCTGCTTTAAGAAACGGTTGGCTACTTCGCGCTGACGCAAAGCCCGCGCTAGAAAAATAACTAACAGCGCTTTAATGTGAATAGGCATGGCAGGTTGCACCCCTCGCCAAGGCGCGCCAATTTGTAATGCAAAAACCCGATAAGCAGGCTCAGGTTTCAGTTTCCAAACAAGCTTATTATCCTCACCTTCACCAATTATCAGCATGTTGTGCTCTTTACAGAACTCTAAAGGTACTTTAGCCATAGCCCAGGGGCCAGCTTCTAAATCTTCTTTTAACAAATCTAAAGATAGAATT
>JAFEDN010000208.1 GCA_018241585.1 Pseudomonadota bacterium
TGTCCTTAAACCGGGTAATTATTAGAGATGCTTTTGCCGGCGTGCAACTGATAAAAGCTTTATCTTATATCGGCGCATTTATTGCTTTAGCCCCGGCTATTGCTCCAGCTTTTGGCGGCTTTATCGAAACCCACTGGGGTTGGCGTTGGATTTTTGGATTTTTATTAATTTACAGTTCTGTGTTAACCATATTAGCTTGGTTTACCTTACCAGAAACTCATATGGAGCGTGCCAAAAATCCCTTATCGCTTAAACAAGTCATGATTAATTATTCTGTCATCATCAAAAACCAACAATTTTGGGCCAATGTTTGTTGTTCAGGACTCGCTTTTGCTGCGATGATCGCTTGCGCAACCATTAATCCATTTCTTTTAGAAAATGTTTTAGGCAAATCAGCCGCGGCTTATGGTTTTTGGGCGATGATTAGTGCTGTAGGATTTTTTATTGGGATGATGAGCAATTCCCATATTGTAACTCGAATTGGTACGGAAAAAACCCTAAAATTAGGTAATGTGATTATATTGGCCATGGCAATAGTTTTTATTATTGCCGGAAGTTTGAAAATAGTGAATTTAGGTGTAATCATCATCCCTACGATTGGCGTTGAATTAGGCATAGCACTGGTTTTCCCCAACGCTTTTGTCGGCGCTATTACACCATTTGCAGCAATGACCGGCACTGCCGGCGCACTTTATGGTTGCTTACAAATCGCAATTACTTTTATCACGAGTATTGTAGTCGCGATGCTGAATGGCAACAGCTCATTTCCTATGGGCCTGCTCTTAGCGGTAACTGCAATTTTAGGAATAGGTATTTATCAATTACTAAAACAAGCTCATTGGGAAACAGTGAGCACGCCCTCTCTTACTGCTGAGTAATTTATAGCATGAATAATTTACTTTGCAGAGTGTTTCGGAACGAACTGCCCTTGGTTCAACATCTGGGAATTTGAGAGTGTAGACCCGTTTGGAGTGCTGTTCATCATTGCCGTTTTAAAGAGTGAGTGAGAAGAATAAAAATTACTAAAAATTTTTGGACTATTTTGGGGGGAGGTATTCATATAAACCATCGCGTAACCAACCACCGCTTGTTTGTAAATGAGCGTCGATGGGCCGAATATAATTATTTAAACTGGCCGGTGAGGTACGTCGCGCTCCCCATAAACTAGAGATACCTTGTAACCCACCAAAGATGAAGGGACTGATTAAAATCAATCTCAGCCATCGGGCTTCTAATCCTGCTAACAAGCGCACTAAGCTATCGATTCCTTTTTGATCTGAGCCGATAAACGAAGCACGGAATTCATCAAGACTGGTAGAACCGGTTTGAATCAGTTTGACCAAACGATAGCACAACATGGAATAAATAAAAAAATGAATAGATGTAAATAATCCCAACTCAAAACCACGAACAAATCCCTGCACCGCATACGCCTTCATCAAGCCCCAAGTAGTTTTTAGCAAAATGGATCGTTCCGCCGGGCTAACTCGCCGCCAGATACTATCTTTGGTTGCCAATCCCAAATCACCAATCGATAATAAAGGCCATTGCAATAGTTTTTCTAAGGCATGATCCAAGCTGCTCCATTTGATCCAAGAACAAGCACTCATTTCTTGTTGAAAAAGTGTCAGTAGGTATTTGCTATCAAAAGGGATATCTTTGCGCTCGATTGCTAGCCAGAGAGGGACTCATCCAGCTCGGTATAGTCCAGTTCTTCAAGCATTAAATAACTGCGGTCTTTATTTTGAATACTGAATGACAAGACTAAGGGGCTCTTAATAACTGATGTTGTACTGCCCAATGGCATGTCGGCGTTTTCCCCCGCTTCCTTGATTGAGACTCAGTTAACGTAGCTTTCAATTGCTGAGCTAATTTAATTCCAAGATTGCGTAACAAAAGACTCCAGGTAATTTTTGTTAGTTAACAGACCACAAAAATTGCAGAGCAGCTCTTATGTTATTGGAGGATTTTATCATTACGATCTATTGTTTGATAGCTGAAACGTTATAAAATTTTCTAGCTACCCAAAAACTGCGGCAAATTAGTCACCAAATGCAATTTGTCGGATTAGATGAAAAGATTCTTGTCATTCAAAGACGTAGCAAGAAGCGAAATGGCGGTAAAATCAATACGAGTCGGTTACCTCGTGAGCGTGGTATTCATGATTTATCAGTAATGAAAAGGTCTGCGGTTGCATGATGGAAAAAATAGATGAAGACATCACTGAACAGATTGATTAATGAGAATGGGGCGTTATGTGGAAAACGGACAGCGAAGTGACTCAAGCCCGATGCGGTTCTCGGCAACGACACGATGCGCATAAAATGCTGTGTGGAGCAATTAAGTCAGTATGAAAATTTTATTTAAGCGGGAAGGTCGCCTGGTCATGGATAGGAAATTTCGTTTCTATTGCGTATGAATTGGCTGAAAGATCTACCCTATTTTTCTGATCATTAATTTATTTTTTAAAGATTGTGTTTTTCATTTATACGATTTATTTTTGGCTAATATTGTATTGGCTTTAAAATCAACCTCTTCCTCAACCAGTCATTTTTAAATCAAAAGCTTTTTATAGAATAGAACATTTTGAGACCAGTTGCAAAGGGATGGTTTTCTCCTAGATTTAATGTGCTGGAACGATAGGGAAATCTTGTTAACTTGAAAGGGAGGCTACTGATGACAACATCTAAAAAATCTTCTCTGCTCTCTAAGATCACTTTTACTCTGACCTTAACTTTATGTGGTACGGAGCCCTTGCATCATCTAGATATTGATTGGCAAAGCGTTTCTCACCACGGTTTTCACACCTTACACGTGAAAAATTGGCAGGCTTTACCGGATAAACATCAAACTATTTCCGATGACGATAGAAAAAAGAGTCAGCATTTTAATACCACGGGTAATCGGATACCGACTTAAATTATGTGAACCCGGTAAATAAGGTTTTAGATTTATTCCCCTGGGGATTCCCGGCTTGAAGTTCTAAGGTGCGGTAATTCCGCATCATGTTCAATGAAATATTTGAAGCTGTAATAGGATCGGACAAAAACTAATTTGACCCCACACGGGGACAATGGCTCGATGAGATTAAGAGTTTGTAACATATTGCGCCCGGCTCGACTCAGTTCAGCGATCAGCAGTTGGTCTGCTGACTGAAGAGTCTGGCGCAGGAGGTCAATTTTGCGTTTTTGGGGAGACTCTCTGGAAAGACACTTCCACCATAATAAATTCTTG
>JAFEDN010000209.1 GCA_018241585.1 Pseudomonadota bacterium
TGCTCCTCATCGTCAATGGCTAATATGGTAAAGGAACTTTTTGGAACTGTCACTGTATTTTTTCGGCACAACTATGACAAGAGTTATATAGTTAAGTAATACTTAATAGCTCAAATAGAAGCTAGTAAATAAAGGAGAATTATCCGGGGGGGAAACCTGGTTGGTATTTCGCAAAGACTGCTGGAACCGCCGGAAAAAAGATGCTGATTGCTAAACGAGATCATCATGGTAATATAACCAATACATAGAATGAGCAGGTATCTACCACTTTAGTACCCAGGTTAAACAAAGGGGGCAACAATGGCGCTGAGTGAACAGGCAATATCATTATCATTTTTGGAAGAGCACATTCCTGAACTTGCGGGTGTAGCGTTTAAGCAGGCTTATTGGGCAGCTCTTGCATCCGGGAGTAGCGTTCTGATTAGAGAAAATCGAGACCTAATAGAGATATTTCCGAAGCCGGCAGCACATTTCAAGCCCTTGAAGCTTCTTTAGGGGGCGACTGGGCATCTCTGCCATTAATACTGCCAATAATGCACGCATTCAATATCGTGCCGAAGAACGGTTTCCATTTGCCAGCACTAGTAAAGTCATGATTGTTTCAGCCGTTTTAAAACAGAGACCAGCCCAGATATACTAAAGAAACAAATAACCTATACCCAAAAAGATGTTGATAGCAGCGGGTATGCACCCATTACCCAACAAAGGTGAGCAATGGCATGACGTTCAGGAATTATGTAAAGCTTCGATTGAATACAGCGATAAGGCATCAACAAATCTTTTGATCAAAATTTTAGGTGGTCCTGCAGCCATCACTGCATACGCCAGAACGATTCATGATCAAATGTTCAGATTGGATCGTGGGAGCCTGATTTAACAGCGCCTCCTGGAGATATGGAGGATACAACAACACCCAATGCCATGGTGAATAGTTTAAAAAAATTGACTCTAGGCGATTCTTTGGCTCCGTTTCAGCGAGCCCAATTACAAACATGGCTAAAAAATAATACGACGGGAGACATTAAAATTCGCGCGGGCGTGCCAAAAAATTGGATTGTTGGCGATAAAACAGGAAATGGAATTTATGGGACAACCAATGATATTGCCGTAATTTGGCCACCAGGCTGTTCGCCGATTGTTATGGCCATTTATTTAACGCAAAAAGAGCAAGACGCCGTTAAACGTGATGACATTATCGCCCCTGCAATACGCATAATGCTTAATGAGTTTGCAAAGACTGATCAATGCATAAGAAAAGCATTTTAGGTTAAAATGGTGTAGCATGATTTGATCTAGTTATTTATTCCTATGTTTTAATAAGTTAGATAAATCAGCTTGTTTCAAATGGCTGGCTATAAGTTGAACGTTGCTGCCTCGATGGGCTGGGCGATAATAGAGATAGATATTGATAGCAGTCGGTTTGTCTTTTAATTTTATTTCAATCAATTTACCTGAGTTAATCTCATCCTTGATGGCAATATCTGATGACCACATCAATCCCAGTCCTTCTAAACCCGCATAAAAAATATTAACCCCTGCAGTAGAGGAAAAATTGCCACGGACAGTCACTTTTTTATTATTACCCAATATCCATTCATTATTCAGTGAGACGCGATTGGCAATTAAACAATTATAATTTTTTAAGTCGGCAATGGTCTTGGGAGCACCATATTTTTTAATATATTTAGGAGCTGCATAAATACTACGGTGAATAGTGAATAAGTGTTCTTTAATCATTTGCTTTTCCAGCACGTTAGTTTCGCTAATAACAAGATCAGCATCGCCGTTAAGCACGGCTAAAGGTGAATTTTCTTCAATAATTTTAAGCTCAATTTTAGGGTATTGATCAAGAAATTTTTTTAGATGTTTAATAAAAAATAAATTATTAAAAGTACCTGGAACGCCGATGGTCAACATGCCATGAGGTTGCTGCTCTAAGTGCCAAATCTCATTTTTAGCATCATTGATATCGATCAGTATTTTTTGAGCGCGAATTAGATAGATCTGTCCGGCTTCTGTAAGGGAAACATAGCGAGTTGTGCGATGTAAAAGTTTTTTCCCTACTAATGCTTCTAATCTTTTAATTTGGTTGCTCAACATAGGTGTGGAACGATGTAAATGGCGTGCAGCCTGGCTAAAACCATTATATTCGGCAACGGCTACAAAACCTTGTATACAAGAGAGGAAATCTAATGACATATTATTATTAAATCCGCAATAAATTATTATTAAATCAATTAATTATTATACATTATTATTATAGTAAAATATCTCATGAAAAAAAACAAAAGTGAGGTTAATATGAAATTTGATTTTAAGCCAACTCCGATTGATTCTAAGAATAATGATAATAAACCACAAGATAACTTAAGAATATTATCTTATAAAACGGCTTATAATAGGTTAATAAACCATATCCATGAAAATTATTGGAAATTAACTGCAGTTGAATTGGATTTTTTAGACAAAGGCTTAAAGGAAGATAAGGGAGTTATGACTTTACAACTGGACTTTTGTCTGCCTGAAAAAAAAGGAGCCCTATATGATGGCTCAAAATCTCAGGGTGAGCAGAGGCTGAGAGAATTTTTGCGAACCGCTTATATTATTCAAGCATACACACCTCCTGAAGAAGGTTGTTTGCCTTTGTTAAAGTTAGTAGCAGGAGTTATGACTAGTAAAAAAGGCCATCATTTCCCTGGACAACTTTCTAAAGCGGTAGTACAAGGTATGTTCGACCTGATTCGTCATCAACCTTATGGAAATGAGACAACCGTTAATTTAATTGGAGAATTAGCTGTAAAAGGCCAGGAAATTATAGATCAACTCAACTTTTTAGGAAGTACACGCTATTATCGCAGCTATTATTCGCCTCCTTCAGATTCCAATTGGAGTTCAGATGATTTTTTAATAGCTGCTGCGACATGTAGATAATTATGCTTAATTCACAGTTTTTTGTGGAAGAATTGCTTGTCTATAAAATAAATCGTTGACGTAGAAAAAATTACAATAATGCCGCCAATTAAAGTCAAAATAACGCGGTCATAAGCTAGTACGTTATGATAACTTCCGAGTAAATGAGTGAAACCTAAAACAAATAATTCGATGAATAAAGTTCTGCCGGTATAAGAAAAACCAAGAAAGAAAATTAAAAATAAGAATAATATTAATACTGCCAAATTGATCAAAAATACAGATGGAATGAGATAACCAAATAATCCTACTGTAATTAAAGC
>JAFEDN010000020.1 GCA_018241585.1 Pseudomonadota bacterium
GGTTTTTCTGCGAAAAATATTTATATTGAAAATAATTCTTTGAATATTAGCTCCCCCCTTCGGCGAGAGCTGCTGACCTAGGGATATATCTAAAAAAAGCGGCCTAAGCCGCTTTTTTTATAAACTTGCCTATTACTCGTTGGATTGAGTAGTGGTTGGCTGGGTGGGAACGGGAGGCTGGTTCATTTGATTGCCTGTATTGCTGCTTGGAGTCCCGGTAGTGGGATATTGTGCATTAGGATTAGGATTGCTGGGACTGGGAGTAACAGCATTGGGGTTGTTGTTAGGATAGGCATTGTTAGGATTTTGGCTATTGTCCGGGGTATTCGGATAGGTATTAGGAGCCGTTGTCGGTGAGGTGGTTGGAGTAGTAGTAGTGGTTGAAGTGGAGTTGGTAGTAGATGTGCTCCCGGCGTTATCACTTGGGTTGTCGGTATCAGAAGGGTAGCCAGTGGTGTCATTTTGTGAGGTTTGGGCAGGGACTGAGTTGGTCTGATTATTTTGATTCTGACTATTGGGCATCAAGACAGCATCAATTTCATTGATAACCCCATTAGAGGCTTCAACATCGGATTTTACCACTTTAACATTGTTAACACTGATGGTTCCGTTAGCATTACTCAAAGTGACAGGCTGACCTTGTAAGGTGTTCACAGGACCATTTTGAATATCTTTGGCCACGGTTTTACCTGAGATCACATGATAATTTAAAATAGAAGCTAATTGACTTTTATCTTTCAACAGATTTTTTAGGGTGTCTTTAGGCAGTTTAGAAAAAGCCTCATTGGTTGGAGCAAAAACCGTGTAAGGACCGGCTCCTTTTAAAGTATCGACCATGCCGGCAGCTTTCAGCGCTTTAACAAAAGTGGATAAATTTTTCTGATGCATAGCCACTTGCACTAAATCCTTCTGTGTATTTTTATTAGCAGCGGTGGCGGCAAATGCAAGCTGGTAAGCAAACAAAGACAAGAAAGCTACTGTCAGTAGCTTTAAAAATTTTTTCATTTTAAACTCCTTTGATTAAATTTTAATAAGGGGTTTCCCCCTACATCCTTTTAAGATATAGGGAAATTGTAAACGTAATTTACCTTTTAGTCTATACCGGAAAAGAAAAAACAGTGATACTCTTAAAGTCTAAGTATTTCCGAGGATTGGCGTGTTATTACCCACAAAAAAAACTTATGCTAAAAATGAAGCTGCTACTTGGCCCATTCCAAATTATTGGGACATTGCTGCTTTGATTTTAGTGCTGGCTTTGATTTTGTCTTTAGGGTGGGGCGCTTCAAAAATGATTGGGCATTACCAATTGGGCAAGCCTATCCCCATATCTCTGAGTCCCTGGATGCTGCCATATTATGCTTTACGTACAGTTTTGCGTATGTTAATCGCCCTAATTTTTTCATTGTTATTTACTTTTATATTTGGAACTTGGGCAGCTAAAAGCGCTCATGCAGAACGAGTCATTATACCTTGTATCGATATCTTGCAATCAGTACCGGTTTTGGGATTTTTATCGGTGGCGCTAGTGGTATTCATTGGTTTGTTCCAAGGCAGCATGTTGGGGCCTGAATGCGCTGCTATTTTTGCTATTTTTACTGCGCAGGTTTGGAATATGACCTTGAGTTTTTATCAAAGTGTCTCGACCGTTCCAAATCATCTACGCGAGGCAGCGTCAATGTTCAGATTATCCGCTTGGCAGCGATTTTGGAGAATTGACGCCGCCTTTGCAGCCCCAGCCTTGCTTTGGAATATGATGATGTCTATGTCCGGTAGTTGGATTTTTTTAGTAGCAGCCGAAGCGATCTCAGTGGGACAGTATCAAATTAATCTTCCAGGTATTGGTTCTTACATCGGCTTGGCGATTGCCCAGAAAAATCTAACAGCCATCGGTTATGTGATTGTCGCCATGGTGATCGTTATCGCCTTGTATGATCAAATCATTTTTAGACCACTGAACGCTTGGGCCGAAAAATTTAAAACGGAACATACTCCCGGAGAAGACCTGCCAGAATCCTGGCTGCTCAATTTATTTCATCGGACTCGTTTGTTTCAGTATTGGGGTGGCGGATTATCAGTGATCGCTAATCAATTCATCAATATCAGTTGGTTAAGAACAGCACCCCGTCCGCCTCAGTATCCTGCTTCAAATATTACCTTTCGATACTTAGTCTTGACCCTTTGGTATATAGTCCTGGCGATCACGATCCTATTAGCTTTGTTATTTATTAGCCATTTTATTGCCTCAGAAGTATCTTGGGGTGAAGTCCAACATGTTATTTTTTTAGGTCTAGCTACTGCTCTGCGAGTTTTAATTCTTATCACCATCAGTTCTTTAATTTGGACGCCGATTGGAATTTGGATTGGATTAAATCCACGAATATCCCGAATCGTTCAACCTTTAATCCAATTTTTAGCCGCATTCCCAGCCAATTTATTTTTCCCAATCATGACTTTGTTGATCGTTACCTACCGATTGAATGTTAATGTTTGGTTATCGCCCTTGATGATTTTAGGCGCACAGTGGTACATCTTATTTAACGTGATTGCCGGAACCAGCGCTCTGCCAAAGAATTTACATCACGCGGTCGGCACCTTGAATGTGCGCGGCTGGCTTTGGTGGCGGCGTTTTATGCTGCCTGGTATTTTCCCTTATTATATTACCGGAGCCATTACCGCTGCCGGAGGTGCTTGGAATATCAGCATTATTGCTGAAAGTGTTAATTGGGGTAATGTTCATCTGCAAGCCACTGGTTTAGGAGCCTATATCAGTTGGGCTACTGCACAAGGGGATTTCCGCCGATTAACTTTGGGAATTATTATCATGGCATTATATGTGCTGGTCATTAACCGTTTGTTATGGCGGCCTTTGTATCGGCTAGCAGAAGAAAAATTTCAAATCGCTTGAAGTTACGAAAACTATTTTTCAATATGTTATGATCAGCGGGGTTGCTGATTGGAGTTAAAATGGAAAATTGGCCTTTATTACAAGTCAAAAATGTTCGGAAGTCTTTCAAAAAAAGAGGCGCGCCCGAATTATTGGTTTTGGATAAAGTCAACTTTAATATTCATGCTGGAGAAATAGTTGCACTGTTAGGTAAATCAGGATCAGGTAAATCGACATTACTGAGAATTATCGCTGGCTTAACTCAACCCACAGGGGGTGAAGCACTGTTTCATAACAAACCGATTCTGCAGCCTGAGCCTGGTTTAACCATGGTTTTTCAAAATTTCGCTTTATTGCCGTGGTTAACGGTACTTGAGAATGTGGAACTTGGCTTGGAGGCCCAAGGGGTAGAACAGGAAGAGCGGCGTAAGCGTGCTTTAAAGGCGATCGATATCGTCGGGTTAGATGGTTTTGAATCGGCGTACCCCAAGGAGCTGTCGGGTGGTATGGCCCAACGTGTCGGTTTTGCCAGAGCTTTGGTGGTTGACCCGGAATTGCTGCTGATGGATGAACCTTTCTCGGCGCTGGATGTGCTGACCGCAGAAAACCTCCGCAGTGATTTAATCGATATTTGGGAAACTGCTGCTACCAAAATCAAAGCGGTTCTGCTAGTGACTCACAATATTGAAGAAGCTGCTTTTTTAGCAGATCGAATATTTGTTTTCGGCACCAACCCAGGACATGTAGCCGCAGAAATAAAAGTGGATATTAAACGTCCAAGAGACTATCGAGACCCTCAAATCAGGCAATTGGTGGATGATATCTATACTTTAATGACTCGCCCGGAAGCCGCAAGAATCACTATGAAAACGCCACGGGTAAAAACCATTGGCCTGACTTATCGTTTACCCAAAGCGGAAATTACTGAAGTTATCGGTTTTATCGAGGAATTAGCTTATGAATATCAAGACAAAGCCGACTTGCCTAATTTAGCTGAAAAACTGCACTTAGAAATTGACAGTTTGTTTCCATTAACTGAAGCACTAGAGATTCTGCGTTTTAGCATAGTTTCCGAAGGCGACATCAGCTTAACTGAACAAGGCAAAATGTTCGCCGCTGCGGATATTCTACAAAGAAAACAAATATTTGCTGCCCACTTGATGAGCTATGTGCCTTTAGCCCGTCACATTCGCCAAGCACTAGACCGCAAGCCGGATCATATGATTCAAGAAGATAATTTTTTAGAAGAATTACAAGGCGATTTGAGTGAAGCTGCGGCCGAAGAAGTGTTATCCACCGTGATCGATTGGGGACGCTACGCAGAACTGTTTGCTTATGATTATAATACCGGTATTTTAAGTTTGGAAAATCCGCAATGACCAGTGATACTTTGAGAAACTGAAAAATGATTATACCCTTTCCTACAGAAGATAATTTTACCTTCCTACTACCTGGTCCTGTTGGGCAATTGGAAGTTATTACTACCAAACCTGCAGGTGCAGTAAAAGGTGTAGCCATTATTTGTCATCCCGACCCTCGTCAAGGCGGGACCATGAACAATAAAGTAGTGACTACAGCAGCCAGAGCTTTTGCTGCTCAGGATATAGCAACAGTGAGATTTAATTTTCGGGGTATCGGCAAAAGCTCCGGAAGCTATGGTGAAGTTAAGGGTGAGTTGGAAGACCTGCTGTGTATCCGCGATTGGATTGTAACGGCTTTGCCTGATACTCCTTTATGGTTAGCTGGTTTTTCTTTTGGGTCTTATATTTCTGCTTTGGCTGCTCAAAACGAAATTCTCAAAGGTTTGATCAGCATTGCTCCACCGGTCAGTCACTATGATTTTTATGCTTTAAATATCAATTGCCCTTGGCTGGTAATTCAAGGAGATCAAGACGAAGTGGTGCCGTTCGACCAAGTGCAATCTTGGGCTAAGCAACGATCTACAGAAATTTGTTTTGTGGTAATGAAGCAAGTGACTCATTTTTTTCATGGCCGTCTCCCTGAACTACGCGACCATATCGAAAAATGGATAAATTTAGTATCATAGCGAAATGAGCGATACTAATGAGTTCGAACAAGATTATGATGACGAGCTGGATTACACCTTAAGTTCATTAGGTATTCCAGTAGCAGATTGGCAGCGGCGGGTTTCTGCCAGCGATGTGGTTTATCTGCTAGATCAATGTCCCTTTTTGGAAATACGAGATGCACAGGAGCAATCCCCGGCCAAGCCTAAGCTGATTCGCGCCCGCTCCGGATGGAAAATTCACGATTTAGGCAACCAGCTAAGCAGTTCTCCCGGTTTATTATTATTTGGTCACCCCAAAATCAGCAGCTCGACCGAAGAGGATGGGACCGAGGGTGGTACCGGTGTGCCTAAAGCAGGTACTATCATAAACCAGGCGGTTATTACAGCTTTTGAGATGGTTGAGTTGGCTTTGCAAAGGGGCTGGTCTGTAATTAAGCTGATCGACGGACATCCGTTAATGGCCTGGGCGGCTTGGGTACAATCGTTAGATAGTGGCATCGGGATTGAAGGCTACGTCCCTAGCGCCAAAGATTTTGCGAAACTGCAGCGGTTGAAAGCGCCTCGAACGGAATCAGGTATTGCTCCTAAAATGTCGAGATAAGGGGGTTTATTAACTGGTAATCGTTCACGGGGTAGATGTTCTGGGTATGAATATTCATTCTCGTGAACGGTAACATTAACTGTTATTTAACGGCCGCCTAAATGAACAATCAAAGTCATAATCCCTGACAAGACAACAACTAATCCTATCAGCATACCACCAAACCATATTTTCAAATCTCTTCTTAAAACTTCAATTTCCAGTGTCGTTTTCGCCTCTAATTCCTTAATCTGCTGCGTCGTTTTCGCCTCTAATTCTTTAATCTGCAATTCAAGTTCTTTCATACGGCTCGTCAGTTGTACTTCAACTTCTTTTATATGGTGCGTCAGTTTTACTTCAACCTCTTTCACATGGTTGGTCAGTTGTACTTCAACCTCCTTCACATGGTTGGTCAGTTGTACTTCAACTTCTTTCACATGGCTGGTTAGTTGTACTTCAACCTCTTTTAAGTCCTGCTTACTCACTAATTGCTCTTGCACAATTTCCAAAAAAGTTTCGGCTTGAGCCTCCGCTTGCTCGCGAGTAAAACCCACCGACTCTAGGCGTTTCATATATTTTAGAGGATCAAAAGGAATACCTGGATTATTCATTCGCTGTGGTTTTACCATACACTACAACCTATCTTAAAAAAAATTACTTTTCAATATACAGTTAGTCAATTAATGTTACTACATTTACTGATCATCAGCTAATACCGTAATTAGCTGCTGCGCACTCGCATAGTAGGAGTATTCGCTGCAACAGGCTGTCTGGCGTCTTGTTTTTTAGCGCCCGCCTGTCGATCTTGTCTGGCATTAGCGCAGTTGACCCATAGTTTTAATAACTTTTTAATCTGGCCATGATTTAAACCGGTTAAGTTCACTGTAGCTCTCTTGCCCAGGCGCTGCACCTCTAACTTTTGGAAAGCAGGCAGTGTCGAATTCATAGCGGCTACCGCTTCTCTTAAAGTGGCCCCATTGACATGAGGACCCAAGACCTTGAGCTCATCAAAGATTTCTTTAAATTCAGGAATTTGATCAAGAGTTTTGGCTTCTTTGTCGCGCGGATCATGACCATAAGCAGGTAAAACTAGTTTGATGCTATTGATTTCAATCACCTTGTCATTGCCCACTTCTTCATTTGCGACCCTGGTAACTTCATCTTTTGGCAACGCTTCTATTTCTTTACCGAGCATTGCGGCTTTTTCATTTTCAAAGGCTATTTGGTTATTGCGGCGTTTTTGATTTTCGACCTTTTGCAATTCCGAGTCTTGATCTGGAGCTGGTGGCAGAGCACCGTCTTCTCCAATGGCGGCGGCTTTAGTCGCATCCGCTATTCGCTTATTAGCGTCTGTATGGTCAAACAAGATATCCGTTACAGTAGCTGCATAAGCATGAGCAACCTCAGGTGTCGCTTTGAGTTTTTTGGCAACCATTGCTCCGGCTTCTTCTGGGGTGCTATCTTTAATGATTGCAAGCGCTTCCTTTTCAACTTTATCCAGCTCGGCTAGATCAGTAATTCCTTGTGCTTCAGTAATGGCTCGGACAGCTTTGGCAGCTTGCTTCTGTAATTTCTGCTCCGGTGTATCCTTTATATCTGCTTTTAAAGCATTAGCAGCCTCTAAGCCAATATTGACTAACCGGCCCATCCAGGCTGCTTGAGATAAGGCTTCAACCTTTGATCTAGCTAAACGAGGAGAGTTATTGAAGTTACGTCCACTTAAATCGGCCCCCGGATTATTCTCTTTAACTAACCGCTGAAACTCCTCAGTAGATTCAACTGCCTGTTTCGAATAGCCTTGCACCAACTTCGCTGCTTCAGACAATTGAGTTTGACTGGCTGCCGGATCTTCCATTCTTTCTTTGGCAAATTGCGCCGCTGCTCGGCTAGCAGCCACATGGGCCGCGATTTCACGGTATCGTTTTTCTGCTGTTTGTTTGGATTCAGGTAAATCACCAGTGTAATGCAAAAATGCCCAATCATAAACTTGCTTAGTGGCTTGTTGAAGCGCTGGATACGGTCGAACCCATACCCGGTTGCCCCTATCACCTGCTTCTCTAACGGCATCGTTTGTTAGGCGGAAGTTATTACTACGTAGCGCCGCATAACCAGTCGTATTTGCTAAGTGGGTAACTATTTCTTGACATTCACGAGCACGCTCAAAATCTAATGAGGCTCTCACAACGTTAGTCAGCACCTCTTTCCCATGTTGCCATACTGTCGGAAAAGTTCCCGCTCCAATCGCGGTTTTTATTTCATCATCTGAAACACCTAATCGGTCACCTGTCGCTGCAATATAGGTTCCTACTAAAAAGACTTTCGGTTTAGAATCGAGTCTCAAGGAAGTTGATAAATGTTCGACAACCTTCTTTGCATCAACATCTTTATTTAAATCAATTCCTTCCTCGGCTTTAACGGTTATATCACTGACTCGCTTGTGATCAGGTATGCTACTAGCATGATAAACAGCTATAGCACCAGCCGCCACTGAAGAAAAGGGCGTGAGATTGTAGGTGGTCTTAGCCATGTCTTGTGCATAAGCACCGGCGCGGCTGATATCTTGAGAACTGCCGCCCTGAACTTGGGTAATTAATTCTGCTGCCGCTGCCGCTTCATTGGGTCTGTTGAACAATGGAAAAATTTCAGCAGCCACCGTGGTGCCTGATGCGACACTTTTAGTTGAGTCTTTTTCTAATTTTGCTGCGGAATGGATTGCTTTCAATACATATTTTGCAGTTTTTGTTTTTTCAGACTCAGGTAAATCAGGATTAACTGCTGCGAGATGGATTTTAATTCTGGCAAGGTTTAATTCATCTAAATTACCCTTATTGCTAACATAATCATCGGTAACTTTTTCTGATAATTGCACGGCCTGCTCTTGAGTTAAATTTTCATTAGTCATCGCAGCCGGAACAATGGCGACAGCTACTTCCTTATAATTAGCAGGAGGCTGAGGTTGATTCGGTTGAGTTTGGCCATGCTTCTTTTCGACATTTTCTAATGCTTGAACACCGGTTGTGAGAATAATGGTTTTGCGGACTTCAGCGTTAAGCTCATTGCGGAGAGAATAATATGCAGCGCGGCACTGATCTCCTTGCTCTGGTGACAGTGCAGCTTTAGCCATCCCTGATCCTACCTCAAAGTTCTTACATTCTATAGATGCATTAATATTAGAAGAAGTGTCTCTGTTATGTTTGGCAATAGTTTCATTTATAATCGTCCGTGCTATTTCATTATTCATTTGTCCATCTTTCAAATAAGATGTTATTAAATTCTTCTCAATATCTTTTCTTAAATCAACTGGTGTAATATCGCATCCTAAACTATCTTCATCTCTCGCAGCAGAAATGATTCTGGCAACTCTTGAAGTACGTTGATTCATCAGTCTGTATAAAGTAGGAATTTCCAGATCTTTTATTTCCCCATTTTCTTCCTTTCCTTGAGCAAGGTTTTTAAGCCATTCTTTATCTCTCAAGTATTTACCTGTTAATTCTTCCCTAATGGCTTTGGTTGAATCATCAGGTATGCCAGCCTTTTTAGCCAGCGTGTTAATTCCTTCGCCAATTGCACCGGCAGTTGCTTTCTTTAAAGGCGGCCGGTTATCGCTATGGACTTGACCTAATGCAGAATTTGCTTCTGGATCATCTTTGGTTACTAATGTCGTTAACGCCATGGATAATACAAAATCCGTTGCCTTTCCTGTTTTTTTGACTGCAGCGGCAGCGGTTTTCGTTTTAGTAGTCCTCGGAGCCATCAGTTGTTGTGTTACTACAGTTCTGACTTCGTTCTCATTGCCTCCTGCTTTCCTAGTAATAGCAGCAGCCGCTTCTGCGGTGGCAAAATTAGCAGAATTTTCGTAGGTTGATACAATATTGGTAATGGATTGGCTAATTCGAGATTTCGAAGGGGATTCAATCCTAGGATCATTCTCACTTGCTGGAGGGAGAGCATTTGATTCATTCGCAGCCGTGCTGACACGGGTAAGTAATATTTCCGCAAGCAGGGAAAATCCTTGCTCACTATCCTCTGCTGGTAACCAAGCAGGATTCTTTAAATGTGTTTTTAAAATTTTTATTACTTCTTTATCATTTATGCCACCATGCTCTTTGTAATGATTTGCTATTGCTAGAGTTGCAGTTTTAAAGTTTTCCTGACCAGCTTGATCTTTTTTGAAATCTTCCATTTTTTTTGCATCATCCAAAAAATCCTCGGTTGGAGTCACGCAAATTGCAGTAATAACATTATTGGTGCGAGTAATTTCTTTTTCAAAAATTTTTATTGCGGTTTCATAATCTTTAAGTTCTGCAACCTTGATTTCATCCAAACGGTCAGCAATCACTTTAGCAGTCCCATTAGGAATTTCTAATTTTTTTATTTCTTCCGCAACTCTATCTTTAATTCCAACATCAGCATTTAATTTGGCATTAACACCTTCAGTAACCAACAAAGCCAATTGCCCGGTCTGATGAAGGCTAGAACTAGACACTTCTTTTTCTGTGATTTTGGCTTCATTCATACATTTTTTAACTAGAACTTCATTGAATCCATCCTTATCTATGAGTCTAGTAAAAGCCACTAGGAACTCACCCTTTTTTGCTATATCAATTTTGCTTTCATTTAATTTAAGCCGGAGAGCATTCTTTAAAACAGCATTTTCTGCGACCTGAAGCTGAGCTCTAGCTCTTTGGGTAGGATTAGATGAACCTAAACCATTTTTGCCTTTTAACTCTCCTAAAGTGGCAGAAGCGATAGAAAATGTACTATTACTGTGTTCTTTTAAATCTACAATCCCTAATGCTGCATCCGTCATTACTTTTTGTAGGCCTTCAGAAGAAAATTTAGCGTCCTCTTCGGTTTTAAGTTTTTTCAGATAATATTCAGCAACCACCATGGAACTTCGAACCACAGTAATATCGCCCCGTGCTTCTGGTGACTCTTTAAAATGTTTATTTGCCTGCTCTAAAGAGGCTTCAGCTCCTGCTCCTGTATGCGCTACAACTCCAGAAGTATCATTTTTAGGCAAAGCAGGTGAGAGTGCTTGGGCTATTTCGGTTTTTAATTCTTTTTCATCGACATCAATACCTTTTGTCAACAGAATTTTAGCAGTTGACAACGCAGCGACATCAGCGAGACAGGACTTGGGGCCATATTTAGACATCAAACCTATCCGACGATCCCATAGGTCCATATTTTTGTTTTCTCTGGCTAATTCTACAGCTTTTTTTTCATCTCCATCAGCATTGGTCCGATTCTCATTAATTTTTTTAAGTTTGGCATTCTTGTCTACTGCTTCTTGCTCATAACGAGCTTGTGATTTCAGCATGTTTTGTAATGATTCTTTTAGTTGAGCAGACATGGGGTAGGTATCAAAAAATTTAGTCACTTGAGGATGATTTGGGCCTAATTCGAGTAATTTGGCTTGTAGATCATTTACTGAAACAGGGGCGGCCGGCAGATCAATATGTTTTAGCGCGGCAGTTTGTTTTTTTAAATCAGTTGGGGTACTTGCTGCTGGTAGATAGCTGGGAACTGTAGGACCGCCTAATTTTGCTAATTCTTCTTTAAACAATTCCCTAGACCGCAGCAATAAAACACTATGAAATTGAATATTTGCCGCCAGAGCAACTTCGGACCCTGAATCGGGTCGTCCACAATTCATTAAAAATGTCCTTAAAAAACGCATAGATCGATTGCCATGCTCTCCATCTGCCGCTTCTTCTAATGTTTTGCCGGAGGCGATCACAGCGTCTATTTCAGAATGAAAATGCGCCAAAGCTTCACGAGTACTTAGACCGGCATATTCAAACATGGTTATTTTTGCAGGGTTTCCAGGCGTACTCCTTGCTTTAAGACTTTTGATATTGATAGGGTCTTCACCGACTAATGGTAAGGGACCTAGATGCATGTCTTCATGTGAGTGATAAAGAGGATGTTCTTTTAGGATTTGCCCCCAAGTGGTATAAACTGGGAAATCAGGAATAGCCGCTTTTGGGGAGGGATTTTGTGATAACATTGCTCCTCTAGCAATAAGTTGATCCCGGATTGATTTATCGGGGTAAAGGTCCGGTTCCACGCTGATCGGGGTGATACCTAAATTTTTGGCTTTCCAGCCTTCCCATCTACTCTCGCAAGAAGACACTAAGTCTAATAATCCATGTTTTTCAATATATCTTTTGCCATCTTTAAATCTAATCGGGCTACTGGGTGTGGTTTTCCACAAGTGGGCATCAATAGCCGCAGACCCGAGGGCGCCGATTGGATTTCTAGTCAGAAAATTATAAGAAGTGAAGGACTTTAAATGTTGGTGTTTATGCTCAGCTGATTGGCCATCAGCATCATAGGGAAGACTAGCCCCAGGCAGGATGTTATACGTATCTGGCATTAAGTACCTCTCAAGCAAAACCTGTTATGAGTAGGTCTAGTATAAGGGTAAAAGCTTAAAGAAACATTAAAAAAAAGACCTTTTTCTCATGAGAAAACTTTGTTAATTTGAAAATTGTTGTTCAAGGAGATCGCTTTTCAGGAAAAACCACCGGCAGGCACAAGGCTGCTACTGATAAAATAAACTTAGTGGGAAGCAGGATAAAAATATACTACTAATTAATGCGGAGCTTAAAAAGCTCCGCAAAAACAAGTTACTCAACCATTTCTTTGAGTTTCTTCAAAGGTCTGATTTTTACTACATTTCGTGCAGGCTTAGCTTTAAACATCATTTCTTCGCCGGTGAAAGGATTAATTCCTTTACGAGCTTTGGTGGCTGGTTTCTGCTTTAACACACACTTGGCTAAACCAGGCACTACAAATTCACCTACACCTTTTTTATTCAAGTGTCGCGATGCCAAGTTGCTGAGAACTATAAACACATCAGCGACTTGCTTGCGGGGCAGCTCAGTGACTTCAGCAATATAGCTATACATCTGTGATTTACTATAAGTAGAAGAAATGGGCGTATTAGTGAGCTTTTTTTCAATGTTCACTTTTTTAGATTTAGCAGTCGCTTGTTTACCCATCGCAGATACTCCCGCCTTTTTCTTTAAGGCTTTTGGCGAAGCGGCTTTGCGCGCTTTTTTCATTTTAGGCATTATCAATTCCTCTTGATTTTCAAGTTAAATAGCAAGAACCAACCACCGGACTTAATTTAGCCGGGAAAGACAAATTAACACATATTCATAAAAAAATAAATAAATAATGGTTCTGTTGCGACTATAATATAAAACTCATCTTGATTTTTATATCAAACTTGAGGTAAGATTCTCCACCTTGTAAAAAAATGAATGAGGATTTGAGTTATGTCTACTGATATGAGCTGCGCTTACCACGTAGAACCTAAGTGGTACTTGGTGGATGCCCAAGGCAAAACGCTCGGGCGGTTAGCCAGTGAGCTTGCGCGGCGGCTTCGCGGCAAAGACAAAGCAACTTTTACCCCGCATGTTGATACTTCAGATTTTTATATCGTCATTAATGCCAAGGGGTTAAAAGCCACCGGTAAAAAGTTTCAAGATAAATTCTATTATCGTCACAGCGGACAACCTGGTCAATTAAAGCAAGAAACCTTGGGTTTTATGTTGGACCGTAAACCAGAGCTAGCTTTGGAAATCGCTGTTAAAGGCATGCTCCCTAAAAATCCGCTTGGAAGAAAAGTTTTTAAAAAATTAAAAGTTTACTCTGGGAGCGAACACCCCCACCAAGCACAACAACCCGAGCCCATTGATCTCTAATTGAGGATACCCGCATGGCAAAAGCTGAAAAATACTATTTAGGCACCGGTCGACGTAAAAATTCCACCGCCCGAGTTTTCTTAAAATACGGAAAAGGTGACATCGTCATTAATGGCCGTAAGTTAGATGAATATTTTGGCAGAGAAACTGCTCGCATGGTGGTTTGGCAGCCACTAGAAGCCATTGATGCGATTGATCAATTTGATTTTACTATCACCGTTAAAGGCGGCGGAATCAGCGGTCAGGCGGGAGCCATTCGCCATGGGATCACCAGAGCATTGTTAGCTTATGAAGAAGATGAAGGTTCTGGCGAAAACTGGAAGCAGATCCTAAGAAAAGCAGGCTATGTCACCCGCGACCCCAGAGCAGTGGAAAGGAAGAAAGTGGGGAGACACAAAGCCCGTAAAGGCACTCAATTCTCCAAACGTTAGTTTGTCAGCGTTTGATTTGAGAACTTATTCAGAGGTATAAATTTGCAAACGCAGAACGTCTAATTTGGCTCAGATTTAACGAAAAATTGGCTGAAAGCGGAGTATACCCAGGTATGTCAGCATTTTGAGGATGATTTTTCGTCAAATCTGAGCCAAAAGCAAAAGTGGGCGTTCCTATCCACCGGCTGAATACTTGCTCGATTTGACTTGACTTAATGGGGGATCGTCTAGCGGCAGGACTGCGGACTCTGACTCCGTTAACCTAGGTTCGAATCCTAGTCCCCCAGCCAGCTGCTTCTAGCTTTAGATGGTTTGTAGGTAATAGCTCAGAGCTTTTACGTTTTATAGTGAGTTACTTCTATGACTATATTAAAACGCGCAATCATGACATTATATTCCGGGGACTCGGATATATATAGTCATCAAGTGCGGATAGTGCTTGCCGAAAAAGGTGTTAACGTTGATATTGTCAGCACTGATGAAAATAATCCCAGCGAGGAATTATTAGAGCTTAATCCCTACAATACTCTACCCACATTAGTCGATCGCGAGTTGGTGCTATATAAATCACGAATTATCATGGAATATTTGGACGAACGATTTCCTCATCCGCCTTTATTACCAGTATATCCGGTGGCTCGAGCAAAAAGCCGCCTAATGATTTACCGAATCAATCGCGATTGGTACAGCCTTTATCAAACCATTTTGGAAGGCAACGCTAAAATTGTTAAAAACGCTCGCAATGAACTGCGAGAGGGCCTGCTGAGTTTAGCTCCGGTTTTTGCCGATTCACCTTTTTTCTTAAGTGAAGAATTTACCTTAGTAGATTGCTGTATTGCTCCTTTATTATGGCGTTTGTCCAGCTTGGGAGTGGAGCTTCCCAATACTGCAGCCGCCAAACCGGTACATGAATACATGAAACGTCTATTTAAAAGGGACGGCTTTCAATCTAGTTTAACCGAAGCGGAATCTGAATTGAGAGACTCATGACATCTCAGGGTGGTCTCACTAAAGTTAAGTCAACGCAAAACGTTCAAAAGTGGACGTTACCTGGTTTTAAGGAGATGGCCCGTTTATGACACCCAAACGTCCGTATCTTTTTCGAGCCATGTATGATTGGATTTTAGACAATCAACTCACTCCCTATATTGTGGTCGACACTACCGTGCCCGAGGTTCAAGTACCTCCTTCCTATGTCCAAGAAGATAGAATCACTTTGAATTTATCGCCTCTAGCGGTAACGGGTTTTGCCATGAATAATGAAGGCTTAGAATTTAAAGCCAGTTTTGGCGGCCGATTAATTCATCTTTACATTCCTATGGACTCCATTATCGTTATTTACGCTTTAGAAAATAATCATTGCCTGGTGTTTAGTCCGCATGAAATTCATAAAGGGATTATAGTCAATATGACTGAAGGACCTGAAGATATTGGTGACGAATCCGGCGATTCCGGTGATCAAGGCGCAGGTGGAGCAACCTCACCTCGCAAAGGTCCGCCAAAGTTAACAGTCGTCAAATAAACAATCACCTAAGTATAACATCTTGAAAAATGTTGTATTCCTTACCCGATGAGAGATCGCAAGGGAGAGGAGAGCGGAGCGACCTTTCCCTTGATTCCGGAGTGCCAGCTTTGCCGAAATTCCGGATAAGAACCAAGAAGCAATTAAGGCGGAGCGGGAATGGCTGTCAAATAAGCTTTTTGCTCACTGCTCAATAATCTTTTTGCTAAGCCAAAAGCTACAACCGCCATGATCACTCCTAACGCAATGTGAACCCCATAATTCCAGCCCAATAATAGAGTGGCAAAAACGGCAGTAAAATTAATTAAAAAAATAGGAACAAAATAAACAATACAAGCCCGTCTCCAAATAATAATATTAATAGTCGCTAACATAACATGGAAGGTTGGAAATACTACCATCGCCTCTACTAGTGAAGCAGGAACAGGATGCTGCCCATCGGGTAAAGTGGCCGGGCCTAAACTGGGGAAAAAATAATACATACCCGACCCAAATAAAAATGCCAGCAATGAAGCCACCAAATAAAGATTAATCTTTTGCCGCTGTCGCGAAAAACTGAGAATCAAAGGCATCAACAACCACTGTGCAGTCACGCTATGATAGGCAAATTTCAATATCTGCCGTAGTAACGGGTGAGTAATAGTCCAGTTTTCTATAATTCTCTCGTTGAGTTTGAGATTGGAATCGGCATGTGCTAGAAAATTGTCGATGCTGGGAAATGGAGTTAATTGGACGCCATCTAACAGAATTAACACACTGATAATGGCCAATGCAAAAAGGCAGTAACTTTTTAGGATCAGTTGGCATTTTGGCGCAACGTTTTCTAAAAATCTAGAGATCAAAATTAAAAATAGCAACACCGGGGTCGATAAAAGACAATGGAAAGAAATGAACTGTATTCCCTGATAACGAAAAGTGACTGCATTTAAAAGCAAAAAGACCATTCCTGAAACTGCCAGTATCATTTCCAAGTTCAACACCAGGTGATCGACTGGTTCTAAATGGCTTCGATACATTTGTGTTATATTGTTCACCGTCTTCATAAAATACCCGTATTGACCATCCTTGAATTGACGAATAATTTATTCGAATGAAATTAAATCCATCAACGCTTCACACTTCCTGTGTTATTGGGCTTTTTATTTTTATTATTGCTAATTTATGTGGATGCACATCCGGCCCACAACACGCTTTGTACGCTACCGATACTCATGTTAGTTTAGGAATCGTCTATTTACAACAAGGTAATTTTGAAAATGCGAGATTAATTTTAAATCAAGCTATCTCAGAGGACTCTCAGTCGCCACTTGCCTGGTCAGCCATAGCTTATTTGGATGAAATCACTGGTAATGATCTCTTAGCCGGACAAGAATATCGTCATGCCATTCTCTTAGCCCCTACTCAGGGAGAATGGCATAATAATTATGGGGTTTTTCTTTGCCGTCATCATCAGTTTAGCTTAGGGATAAAAGAAATATTAGTAGCCGCCGGCTCTCAACCCTACATATACAGAGCTGCAGCCTACAAAAATGCGGGGTTGTGCGCTCTAAAAATTCCCGATAAAATTGCCGCCAAAAAATATTTTGCTGCTGCAGCGCGCAATTGAGGGGCTGGGGTGCTAGCACATTGATAGATCTTTAGAAATACCAACATTTCTCCGAATAGATTGGCTGCACTGACTCGAGCTAGAGATAGAATAAATCTATGGAGTAATCCAATATGGAATTTCCTTCTGTTAATCGGCTTCAGCTGTGATTTTTAACTGTAGTATAAGCCTGATCGACCCTATTCGGGGCTTCCGGGTATCTTAACTTAAGCAATCCCTCCTCTATCATAGGAACCAAAAGACGAATACGCAGGCTATCTGGGTTGCGACCTAACATTTCCGATAACTGACGTCTTGATAACCAGCGACCATTGCAAAGCTCACTTATAATTTGTTGCATTTCATGAAGTGTTAGTCTTTTTTTAGATCGAGCAGGAGCTGCAATCTTTTCTAAAACCTCACATTCTTTGTCTTCCAGGTTATTGAGAGATTCTGACTCTGGAGAGTTAGGTATGGAGTAACCCGCGTTAGGTAGGGAGAAACCTGCATTAGGTATGGAGTAATTCGCGTTAGGTATAGAGAACCCTTTTTTAGGTATTGAGTAGCTGAGCCGAGGTTCAGGGGGCAATCTGTAACGTGCCCCTCTGGTGTTCCCTTCTTTTATTAAGGCTCTCTTTGAAACTAAACCTTGTAAAACATGGGTTATATCAGTGGCATAATTGCTAGTCAGCTGACGCATTCGCATATTATCAACAGAACCTTCAAGATCAGCAGTCACTAATGCTTGTATCTCAATTTTATTAAAATTGGAGAGCTTATCCTCCAAACGTTTCGAAAGCCGATCTAACGATTCCTGAGGAATAAGGCTCACCATGGGTAGCTCACAAGACACCCGATCAGGTCTCGTTTCTTCTCTAAATATGGGAATACGCCAATGTTGAGAATTCCATCCCTTTTTGATTTTATCGATACCGGAACCTGCTTTTTCCGCTGCACCAATCATAGTAAACATCGTTTGTAATGCTTTATTACGGCAAACACTAACGTAGTTACCTTGTAAAAGCTGTTTTATAGACACTAATGAAGTGCCTGGATTCGAAAAAATAAATCTATACTGACAGTCTTTGATGAGCGGTGGTTGAAAAGATAATGGCTATGGGTGGGTTCGAACCACCGACATCAGCATTATGAATGCTGCGCTCTAACCAGCTGAGCTACATAGCCAAGATAAAGGATTTTGCGGCCAGTGCTTTATTTTGTCAACTATTCGCTAGACATTAAAGCGAAAAAGGATGACGTCGCCGTCCTGAACCAGATAATCTTTGCCTTCCAAACGCCATTTACCCGCTTCTTTAGCTCCTTGCTCACCTTTACAAGCGATATAATCTTGATAAGCAATCACTTCTGCACGGATAAAACCTTTTTCAAAGTCGCTATGGATGACTCCGGCAGCTTGAGGCGCCTTCATTCCATCGATGATAGTCCAAGCACGAGCCTCTTTGGGGCCGGCAGTAAAATAAGTCTGCAGCCCCAGTAACTGATATCCGGCTTTAATAAGACGATTTAACCCAGACTCTTCCATTCCTAAACCAGCTAAAAAGTCTTTTTGATCGGCCTCCGGCAGTTCAACAATTTCTGATTCTATGGCGGCGCAGATGGGCAAAGCTTGACTACCATTTTGTGTGGCGTAACAGCTTACTTGATCCAATAAGGGGTTATTATGAAACCCATTTTCACTGACATTTGCTACATATAGCACCGGTTTCATGGTGATCAGTTGCAAGGGAGCGATAACCTCCAAATCCTCTATTTCTAAAGGAAAAATACGAGCAGGTTTGCCCTGGTCTAAATGGTTTTTCAAATTTTCCAGCAACTCCAAAGCGCGCTTACCTGCTTTATCTAAGCCCTTTTTAGATTCTTTAACCATTTTTTGGTGGGCTTTATCTAAAGCAGCCAAATCTGCTAAAGCTAATTCTGTTTCGATGACCTCAATGTCTGCTAAAGGATTTACCTTACCAGCAACGTGAACCACATCATCATTTTCGAAGCAGCGCACTACATGAGCAATGGCTTGCGTTTCTCGTATATGAGCTAAAAATTGGTTACCTAGCCCTTCGCCTTTGGAAGCTCCAGCTACCAGCCCGGCGATATCTACAAATTTCATTGTGGCTTGGACGATTTGCTTAGATTGAGCAATTTGAGCAATCTGAGCCAAACGTTGGTCAACAACAGGTACGATCCCTACATTAGGCTCAATGGTGCAAAAAGGATAATTTGCAGCTTCAATACCTGCCTTGGTCAATGCATTAAATAAGGTGGATTTGCCAACATTAGGTAAACCCACGATTCCACATTTAAAACCCATATTTCTTTCTATTTTGTATTATGTAAAAAACGAAAAGCCCGATCAAACTCACCGGCAATCAAATCCGGCAACACCGCTAACGAATCATCAATGGCTTGAACAATTTTATTTTTTTCAGAAACCGGTGGCTCACTTAAAACATAAGGTGTAACCTGGTCTCGGTTACCCGGATGATCTATGCCTATGCGCAAGCGATAAAAATCACTGCTGCCAAGCTGTTGAATGATATTCCGTAAACCATTATGTCCACCGTGTCCACCGCCTTGCTTGATTCTGACTATTCCAGTTGGAAAATCCAGTTCATCATGCGCCACTAATATTTCCTGTGGACTGATTTTATAAAAATTCGACAAAGCCTGAACAGCTCGGCCACTTTCATTTATAAAAGTGGTAGGAATCAGTAACCAGCAAGGCTGTTGATCTGACCCCGTTAATGATGCTATCTGGCCAGAAAATTTGGGTTCTGAGTGAAAGTTCAAGCCTTGTTTTAAGGCCAATTCAGCCAACAGCCAAGCGCCGACATTATGCCGAGTCTTGGCATATTTAGGGCCAGGGTTGCCCAGCCCGACAATTAACCGCAAAGCCAATTTCAGTCCTACTTCTCGGACTCTTCTTCTTCACCACCCTTTTCAATTACTTCGGTTTCTTTAGCTTCAGGCGCTGCTTGTTCGCTGGCTAATTCTTCGGCGGAAGGAACATAAGGCTTGAGAATGCTGACTACTGGCTGGTTGTGCTCATCATCTGCTACCGCAACAGTCAATTCGACGCCTGACGGCAACACCAAATCAGCCAAATGTAATGAGTGACCTAATTGCAAGCGGGAAACATCTAATTCTATATATTGGGGCAAATCAGCCGGCAAACATTGGATTTCCACTTCAGTCAGATGATGCGAAAGAATACCGCCATCTTTGACACCAGGCGCTTGGGTAGCTCCGTGTAAATGAATAGGTACTTCCATGAACAGTTTTTTGTTCATATCAATTCTTAGAAAATCAACGTGTAATAATCGCGGCCTGCTGGGGTGTCTTTGCACTTGCTTTAAAACGGCCTGCTGTTCGCCTTGACCATCAATATTTAAAGTTAAAATACGAGAATAAGTAGATTCATCGGCTAAAGCAGCAGCTAATTCTTTTGCTGAAAAATGAATATTTTGAGCTTGTTTGCCCGCACCATAAATTACACCTGGGATCTGATCCAACTCCCGTCGAATACGGCGCACGCTGCGCTTGCCTGTTTGTTCCCGTAGCTGGGCATTTAAACGAACATTGTTCTTCATTACTCTCTCCGGATCTCACAACTAATAAAATCGATCATTCTACCTGAATGAATAAAAAAATTCTAGCACAGCATCGAGCAGTTCCAACCACTATAGAAAAATTTCCTCCCAACCCGGCTTTAGTGCTAATGTGTCAACTTTTTGCCACGTTTCTGGGGATAACAGGACAGTTGCCTTGGATGGGGTTTTTTCTTGCCTTGCCATGAATCCAGAGGATGACACCGGACTTCCGCACTGTAGCTCTTTTTGATTTTCCTATTACTGCCAATTCAGATTTCTTCATAATAACTACTCCTCGAATAATGATTGAAAATTGAGTGTAGTCATTACAAAAATTTATTTATTAGGGTGGAGGGGCATATAATTTATGGAATCATTTAACCTCCTTTGAACTGTATTTTCGTGAAAAGTAGTATAAGGATTTCGGGCTATAAATGACTCACTCATTGACAACCCCTTAATCCGTTTGATCGCTTCCTCGTTTCCTTGCTCGGCAGCTTTCTGATACCAAACCATTGCTTCTCTCTCGTCTTTGGCTACACCTTTGCCTTCTTCATAACACACACCCAAATTCACTTGAGCCTCTGGATACCTTTGTTCCGCCGCTTTGCGATACCAGTTCACAGCTTTTTGCTCGTCTTTGGCTACCCCTCTGCCTTCTTCATAACACCAACCCAAATTATTTTGAGCCTCGGGGTAGCCTTGTTTCGCGGCTTTGCGATACCAGCTCACGGCTTCTTTCTCGTCTTTGGCTACACCCCTGCCTTCTTCATAACAAACACCCAAATTCAC
>JAFEDN010000210.1 GCA_018241585.1 Pseudomonadota bacterium
ATGGTGGCGTCCATATATAAAATGGAATTACTTGAGTTCAATGAAAAATTCATGGGTTTGGTTTTTATGAGTCCGGCAATTTCTGTTCGAGATTTTAGGTAAGAACCGAAGAATAACAGAGTTTGCAGAGTTAACATTGGCATAGCACAGAACACAGAAATTTTGCTATGAATCAACAAAGAGCCATCAGCTTCCAAGGACCAGATAGTCTGGGCTTTAATTGGCAGACTTAATATTTTTAGCAAAGGTAGGTACAGTCTGATATTAGGATGTGGCACAGCTAAGATCAGTTTTTTAGCGGTTATTTTTCTTAAATTATGCCACACCGTTAATGGAGAACGGTCGAGCAATTCAGAAACCAGCAAAAAAATAGGGGATTGGGCTAACTGTAAAGTGAGTTGTTCTTTAAGCTCAAACGATAATGGGAATATGCTTAAGACCACAATTTGCTCTTTATTATAAGACACTGAACTGATCCTTCTTTTGAAACTGGATTCCAACCAACGGTAAACGTTCTTTTCGGCTCTTTTGATAAGCGAGCCAAGTCACTAAAAGAAAAACAATGGTATAAGCCAGTGAAAAACTCATCGCGGCACCTTGGCTATGATGTGCTGGAATAAGCCAGCTACTTAAGGTCAGCATGGTAATAAATCCTATTATCCAAAAACTGACTAAAATATTGGGGAAACCATCTGATATAATGTACTGTGTTAACAGAGAGGTAATTCCTAAAAGAAAGGAGCCGGGTAGCATCCATTGTAGCAATAGTGTTGAGTGAATAAATTGTTGCCCAAAAATAACAGGAATGATCGTTTTTCCATATAGCATTAATAATAAATAAAGAAAGAACAACGGACCACCCATAGTTAATAATGCTTTCTTGGTTTTAGTCCACCGGTTTCGAGGGTCCTGTACTAAATCAGGAAATAATAGCAGAGCACACATGGCAGGAAAACTGGTTAAGCAGAAACTGATTTGTTGAGCAATAGAATAATATCCTAATTCATGACTAGTGACAAAATGTCTTAATATGATCACATTTCCTTGCAGTATAAAAGCAGAAAAGAACGAAGCTAAATAACTTTTTAAACCAAAGAGAAAACCTTTCTTGAACAGTTTCAAATTAAATTTAAGCGCTACTTCGCAACCGCGAAACAAAATAATAAACAACGCCACCGCATGGATTAACCAAACTAGAGTAGTCGCGGCTAGAAACTGATTGACCTGTAAATGCAATAGCCCACAAATTAACAAAATAATGCCTACCGATAAATTACTGGAAAGTTGAAAAAAATTAAAAAGATGAGTTTTTTTTATTCCGACTAGTAAATTGGTAGCGAGTAAATAAAAAAGTGATGCCGGAGTTAAAATTATAATATAGACTATTCCGGTGATTTTATTATAAAATTGGTTGTATACGATCGCGCAGATTGTGGCAAAAAAGCCAATAGCGATGCATGCCCATAGAGCATTGCCAACGAGACCTCCTAGAATTGCTCTTTTTTTTGCGACTAAGAACACACTACTGGAATGCATTCCCAAGCAGCCAAATTGCACCAAAATAGTAGAAAAAGCACTTACGAAAAAATAATCACCTCGACCGCTTGGTCCCAGGTAATGGGCAGTAAAGATGCTTACTAAAAAACTTGAAAGTAAAGTAATACAACGGGTTAAAATGGTATAGATTAAATTTTCAGGAAGTTTTGCCATAAAAATTTTGATATACTCCGGTTAAAGTATTTAATGTTTCCATAGCTTGTCGCTGGCGATTGTATTTTAATGCTGATTTAAAACAATTTTGTGAAAACTCTACTAATTCATGGCGATTTTTACTGTAGTGTAACAGGGTATCTGCCAAGGTTTTTGGGTCTTCAGGGGGCAAGTGGATTCCAATGTGTTCTTCAACCACCAGAGCAGTCGCTTCTCCGGCCGGCGCTGAAATAATAACCGGAATTCCCATAGCCATAGCTTCGAAGATTTTAGAAGGGATTACTTCTGAAAAAACTTGTGAATTCTTTAAATGGATCAAAGCAACGTTGCATAAACTCCAAAAATCTAAAATTTTTTCTTTAGGTTGAGATTCAACCAGGATTACATTGCAAAGATTTTTTTTCTTGATCAAATTTTCGAGCTTTTCTCGTTCTGCTCCTGCACCGACGATTAGAAATCGAATTGGAGCCTTGCCTTTTAATAATTCGGCGGAAAATAACACGTTTTCTAACGCATGCGCCATACCCAAGGTTCCAATATAACCTGCAACGAATTCTTCAGGCAATAAGTTGAATTGCGCCGCCAAATGTTTATTGGCAGGGCGAGGAGCGAATTTGTTTAATTCGACCCCATTCAAGATCACGATTATTTTCTCGGGATTAATTCCTCGCGCTATTAGGTTTTTTTTAAAAGCATGGGTCAAAACTATAATCTTTGCGGATTGACGGTATAAATATAATTCGAGCTTTTCCAGCCAACGAATCAGCCGGTTATCGTTCATGGCTTCCACTGCAAGAATAGAAGCTGGCCATAAATCGCTAACTTGCAGTATCAAAGGCGCTTTATGGACAAAACTTAACGCTAGCCCGGCCAAAGCAACAAACGGAGTGGGGTAGTTTGCTATGATGATATCTTTTTTTTTAAAAAATAGGCCAGTAACCAAAGCTGGGATTAAGTAAGAGGCATAATCCAGGCTGCGCAATAACACTCCTTGATTTTTAGCCATAAAAGTTTTAATTCGATGGACTTGGATTCCTTCCATGACTTCAGTTTGATGCCATTTATTTCGATAATTTTTAAATAACTTACCTTCGGGGAAATTGGGCGCACAAGTCAACACCGAGACCTGACATTTTGATTGCACCCAATAAACCGCTTGTTCAAATACTCGAGATGCTGAAGCATTTCTTTCCGGTGGAAAATTATCACTCAAAAATAATATCTTTATGGGTTTCATACTTTTTAAACGACTGCACTAGTTAGCATAAATTGAGTTTGGGCGATTTCCGCTAATTTATTGGCTATTTTTTCAGAGGCTAAGCCGTCACCGTAAAAGTGACTGGGAAGAGACATTTTTTTATAATATTCATGATCAGTTAACAACTTGGTCACTTCTTGGATGATTTTTTCCTTGTTAGTTCCCACCAGCTTAGCGGTCCCGGAAATTAAAGATTCAATTCTTTCGGTGACTTCTCTCATGACTAATACTGGTTTGCCTAATGAAG
>JAFEDN010000211.1 GCA_018241585.1 Pseudomonadota bacterium
TTTCGGGAAATTTTTCAGGCAATATTGCAATTATTGTTGCCCAAACTTGGATAAGTAATAATCCATCGACGTGCTCTCGGATATCTAAATCGTACCATCCTTCTGCTGGCGTTTCTCTTAAATGCGGTTTTCCTCGCATTAAAGTCCTAATTTCTTCAGAATCTTTAATATAGGATTTATAATAGAAAGATCGAACCCCTAGATGTCCACGCCGCCATAGATAGTCTCTAAGATAATCATTACGCACTTTCCAAATTACGTTCCGCCTTTGTCTCCAGTAATATTCATTGGAGATTTGTCCTTTTGCTACTTCTGTCATGGGCTTTTCTAAATCATCGTATACTATTTCTTGATGCTCGTTACCTATACATCTGGGTGATAAGCCGAGAGTCATCCAAATTTTTTCGGCAAGGTTATACGTATAAAAGCTGCCGTCTCCATAGGAGGCGACTAAGTACTCATATCCGTCTAAAGAATAAGAAATATCTGCAAGGTCACCTTTATTATCACAGCAGGGGGTTGAAAATTGAACCAAACCATATGCAGTTGCATCTTTCATGCGCCAGACAGAATTTTTATCTTTCTCGGGCACACTTGCCATAACCATATGGCAGCATTCATTAGTAGAGTTTTTTAACTCAATGCTGGTTGTTATTTCAATCATTAAATCTGATTCTAGGCTATCTATTGGAAGCAGCATCTTCCTTAATAAGTCGGGAAGCAACTCTTCAGAGAGCAGAAATTCTTTAATATAATCAATCATTTTTCCTCCGGCTGGAGTGGGGGCACGATTAAAGGCTAGGTACATAATTTAACAGTTTTTTATAAGGGTTTAAACAAAAACAATTGAAAAAATCCGCTTTGACTGCATAAAAATTAACAGTAATTTCTTGCGTGGCCTAAGTGAACTAGGGTAATATGTTGGCTTTAAAGGTAATTGCTTGTTATGGAATACATTATCTACTGTGATGAATCTGATAACCGAGGATCGTATTACTCCAATTTTTATGGTGGTGCATTAATCCGGTCGAAAGATTTATTGGAAGTGGAAAACTGTCTACAACAGAAAAAATTAGAATTGAACTTGCATAGTGAGGTAAAGTGGTCAAAAATTACGGGTAATTATCGAAATAAATATGTTGATTTGATGAATACTTTTTTTAGTTTTGTGAAGAATGATAAAATTAAAATCCGCATAATGTTCACACAAAATATGCACGTGGCTAACCTCACTAAATATCAGCAAGAGCAAGAATATTTTTTATTGTATTATCAATTTATTAAACATATCTTTGGACTCCAATACTCTAACTCCCCAGCAATGCCCTTAGGTATTAGAATTTACTTCGATCAGTTTCCGGTTACAACACGTGAGAAAGTACAGCAATTTAAGTCTTATATTCATGGGCTATCTAAGAATCCAGCCTTCCGTAAGGCCAAGATAACAATAAAGCAAGACCAAATAGCTGAAGTGAGCTCACATGAACACGTTATTCTACAGTGTTTAGATATAGCATTAGGTGCAGTGCAATTTCGACTCAACGATAAACATTTAGAAAAACCGCCAGACTCCAGGATCAGGGCAAAAAGAACGCTGGCAAAAGAGTATGTTTATAAAGAAATTAACAAATCGATACGATCAATCCATCCTAATTTTAATATTGGAATTACAACTGGCACTGGTGGAAACGTAGAAAATTGCTGGAACCATTCCTATCGGCACTGGCTTTTTAAAGCTCACAATAGCTCAATTGATTTGAGTAAAACTAAACGGGCGAAAAAAGAAAACCCCGCTTCTGCTATGTCGTTAGACGTATCTCACGTGGAACGTGGGATTTCGCAGTAAGTAGGGCTATCTATAATAATAGCCGAATTCATTTAAGGAAGCAAGCGATTTTTAACAAATTTGGGACGCTGGTGGGGCAATCAATGACGATAGTTGGTTAAAACCAGCAACCAATCGTTTTTTATAACCGGTTGAATAAATATTTCTTTTTGAGTTTTCAATCCAAGATATTTCCTTTGGAAGCCGGTTCATTTTTTTTGGCCAGCCTATCTAGTTCCTTCTATGTTACTTTGTCGATCTCAACTTCTCGGGCAAATAGCGTCTAGCCGCCCATTCATGTTTTCATTACATCCTTTTATTTTTTATCTTGTCCATAACACCTCGCGAATATTTCCAGTTATTTTTTTATTAAAAAACCATTCTGGATTTGCGTTCAACTAATGTCGTCCCTATTTTCTCTCCACATCAACCACTATGGTTTGACCACTGCTAGTGGCTCCGGATGTCTGACTTCATTACGAGCTATCATTTCAACCACGCCGGGTGTCAATCTATCTCTCAACCCAAGATAAAAACAGTTCTCTAGCAAATTGTGACAAGTGTTTCGATGGCTAATCCACTAACTGGAAGATAGGATTGCAAGAATAAGACCACTGAATTACAGTAGAATATCGGTTCAATTGATTTTCAAGCGCCGATTTTTTTGGGGTACTTTTCGGGGTATGTTGTGAATTTCTTTAAAATAATCATCTTATAAATCAATACATTGATGTGACAATTCGACTCCTGTCGGGCGCAAATTTATTCTTTCAATAAAACGCTGGTGCTGATCTATTTTATACTGAATATATTCAAAAATATCCGCTTCTCTATCACATACAGAAATGACATCGGACATTTTAGGGCCTAAGCGTTTCTCTAACTCCAATGTATTTCTTTCCCATTTGTAGCTCTCTTTTTCGGTATATTTTCGGATTCGTCGATGCTTTTTTTTGCCTCTTTCTTTCCTCTCTCGACACCAGCGTTCTTGGGCAATTAATCCCAGTGTTTTTTCTTTTTCTGCATCCATGAGCAGAGTGGTATGAATATGAAAGCCTCGACTACTTTTTTCTTTAGGAGCGCCCAAATCTCCTAACTTATCTTTTATTCGATGCCTATAGGCTAAAGTGGTGGTATCTTCTATCGCTAACAGAGTAGAGACTGACTCAGATAGGCAACGGGTCATAGCGTAGCCACCCTCGGCAATTTGACTTGCTGTGACGCGCTTATTTCGTAAAAAACGATAGCTGCCTTCGACTAGTGCTTCCAGACCTTCGCAACTCTCAGACAGTGAACTTCCTGGCAAAGAGGATAACTGCTTACCTATTTGAGTCAGTCGACGGGTAAGCCGTTTATCCCCTAAACCAATTGAACCAAACATAGCTTCC
>JAFEDN010000212.1 GCA_018241585.1 Pseudomonadota bacterium
ATGTTAGGCTTTCGCTACTCCTTTTTCAATCCTATGATGAAATATCCGGGTTAACGGCTTCCCCGTTGAAATTTCCTTGATCCATCCCCAAATGATTTATTGATTAGCGTTAACTACAGCGGAGAATTCAGTGGAACAATTTCATGGCACAACAATTCTTTCAGTACGCCGCAACGGAAAGGTGGTAATAGGAGGAGATGGGCAAGTCTCAATGGGTAATATGGTAATGAAGAGTAATGCCCGGAAAGTACGGAGATTATTTAACAATCAAGTGATAGCGGGTTTTGCTGGCGCTACAGCCGATGCGTTTACTTTATTTGAACGTTTTGAAGGAAAATTAGAGAAACATCAAGGCAACTTGGTCAGAGCCGCCGTCGAAATGGCCAAAGATTGGCGAACCGATAAGATGCTGAGACGTTTAGAAGCTTTATTATGCGTGGCTGATAAAAAATCTTCTCTTATTTTGACTGGAGGAGGAGATGTGATCGAGCCTGAGCACGATTTGATGGCGATCGGCTCAGGAGGATTTTACGCACAATCTGCCGCTAAAGCGTTATTAGATAATACCCAATTGAGTGCTTTGGAAATCGTCAAAAAATCCCTAACCATAGCAGCCGACATTTGTGTGATGACCAATCATCATTTTACAATTGAAGAACAAGATAGTGAGAAATAAATGAAAACTAATAGTATGTTGCCTGAGTGGAATATCACCCCTCAAGAAATCGTTTCTGAATTAGATAAATACATAATCGGACAGAAAGAAGCAAAAAGAGCAGTCGCCATCGCCTTGCGTAATCGCTGGCGGCGCAGACAGTTACCTGAAGATTTGCAAAAAGAAATCACCCCCAAAAATATATTAATGATCGGTCCCACTGGTGTTGGTAAAACCGAAATTGCTCGGCGTTTGGCGGCCCTAGCGAAAGCGCCGTTTATCAAAGTAGAGGCCACTAAATTTACTGAGGTCGGTTATGTAGGCCGGGACGTCGATTCTATTATCCGCGATTTAGTGGATATTTCAGTGAAAATGACCAGAGAATTAGCTATGGAGAAGGTGCGCAGCCAAGCCTTAGAAGCCGCTGAAGAGCGGGTCTTGGATATCTTAGTACCTCCTTCTGAAAAAACCGAAGAAGTCATTAAAGCGGGTGAAAAGAAGTCCGCGGCTCGTCCCAGTAAAGAATCCAGCACTAGACAATTATTCCGAAAAAAACTTCGAGAAGGAAGTTTAGACGATCGAGAGATTGAAATTGAATTAACCAGTGGCGGTCCATCATTAGAAATCATGGGTCCTCCAGGTATGGAGGAAATGGTGGGGCAATTACAATCGATGATGGAAAACATTGCCAGCAAAAAAACCAAAGTAAGACGGTTAACTGTTAAAGCTGCTTTAAAAGCTTTACAGGAAGAAGAGGCCGCCAAATTAATCAATGAAGAGGAAATCAAGGCCATGGCTTTGGAAAATGCCGAGCAAAATGGCATTGTTTTTATTGATGAGATCGATAAAATAGTGCGTCGAACCGAAAGTTTAGGAGCCGATGTTTCCCGCGAAGGAGTACAGCGAGATTTGTTACCCCTGGTAGAAGGCTGTACAGTGGTGACCAAATACGGTATCGTAAAAACCGATTATATTTTATTTATCGCTTCAGGGGCATTCCATCTAACCAAACCGTCGGATTTAATTCCTGAACTACAGGGTCGATTCCCCATTCGAGTAGAATTAAAGGCGTTGACTACACAAGATTTTATACAAATTTTGACTGAGCCTCACGCTTCTTTAACTCAACAGTATACTGCTTTAATTGGTACTGAAGGATTTAACCTCAATTTCTCTAAGGAAGGCATTCAGCGCTTAGCGGAAATAGCTCAACAAGTGAATGACAAAGCAGAAAATATTGGTGCAAGGCGTTTGCATACCGTTTTAGAAAGGTTGCTTGAAAAAATATCCTTTGACGCTCCTAATAAAGCCGGCCAATCCATGTCTATTGATGCTGCCTATGTCGATAGCCAGTTGGCAGAGCTTGCCAAGGATGAGGATTTAAGCCGATCTATTTTGTAACAATATTGATACATCATATGAAAAATGACCATAAAACTTACTTTGGCTTTCAAGAAGTAACTTCCGGAGAAAAAACTCAGAAAGTCAAAGCAGTTTTCTCTAGTGTCGCCACTCAATACGATATCATGAATGATCTCATGTCATTGGGGATACACCGTTGGTGGAAACACTATGCGATAGACCGTTTAGCCCTGAAGGCGGGGCAGGTTGTTTTGGACCTGGCCGGGGGCAGCGGCGATCTGACCTCAAAGGTTTCTCCTATAGTGGGTGATCGAGGTCAAGTATATTTAGCGGATATCAACGAGCAAATGTTAAAAGTGGGCCGCGCCCGGCTGTTAGACCAAGGATTATTTCATAATATTTCCGTAGTACAAGCCGACGCCGAAACTTTGCCATTTGCCGATAATTTTTTTGACCGCATTATTATTGCTTTTGGTTTACGTAATGTAACCCATCAGCCAAAAGCGATGCAATCCATGTGCCGGGTGTTAAAACCAGGTGGAAGATTAATTGTCTTAGAATTTTCTCAACCTATTGTGGCTGGATTGAAGCCGCTATATGATTGGTACTCTTTTAAAGTTCTGCCTTGGTTAGGGGAAGTAGTGGCTGAGGATGCGGCCAGTTATCAGTATCTTGCCGAATCGATCCGCATGCATCCTAATCAAGAAACTTTAAAACAGATGCTGATCGCCGCTGGATTTGACCGCTGCGAATATAGAAATTTAACCGGTGGTATTGTTGCTATTCATGAAGCTGTTAAATATTAGCAAGACTTGGTCCTTGCGGCCCTGAGCGAAGCGAGGGTCGCAATGACCAGTGCTACCTAACTTGGATTATATATGTTTTATAGTCTTTTAGAAAAAGCCATCAATCACGTCTTAGAACAAGACCCTGATACCGCCTATCATCTGGAAGCTTTGGATGGGAAGGTGGTAAAAATCCACTTAACCGATTGGCATATTGATTGTTTTATCAGAGTAGAGCAAAAAAAACTAAGGTTATTTAAAGATTTTCCTGGGCAGGCCGATACTTTGATTCAAGGGACTACCACAGGCATGGTTAAGGCTGCCTGCTCTGGAGTTTCCGGAGCCGCTTTGTTTGAACAAGGTATTCAGATCGAAGGAGATATTCAACTGGGGGAACAGATACGTGATA
>JAFEDN010000213.1 GCA_018241585.1 Pseudomonadota bacterium
TGTGGGAGCGATAGCGGTTTTTTTTTTTAAAAAAGAAAAAGCAAACTGGGCGCGCTCGTTCGCTCTATTGATAATGATTATTAGCATTGGTCTATGTATTCCTTTGTATTACTTTTTTAACAATAGCGTTTCAACCCTGCAATTCACAGAGCACTTACCTTGGATTCCTTCGTTAAAAATTAATTATGATTTGGGAGTTGATGGCATCTCCATGCCTCTGATTATTCTGACTTGCTTTACTACTTTGCTGATCATTCTTGCCTCTTGGACCATGGTGCATCAAAAAGTGGTGCAATATCTCGCTACATTTTTGGTAATGCAAGGTATGATGGTAGGGGTTTTTGCTGCCTCGGACTCTCTGTTGTTTTATTTCTTCTGGGAAGGCACTTTAATTCCCATGTATTTAAGTATTGGAATATGGGGTGCTCAAAACCGTTCCTATGCTGCAATTAAATTTTTCTTATATACTTTCTTTGGTTCGGCATTGCTGTTGATCGCTTTATTATACCTTCGCATGAAAGCGGGCAGCTTTTTAATCACTGATTTTTATCCATTAAAAATTGCTTTAACAGCTCAAATACTTATTTTTATCGGTTTTTTCCTAGCGTTCGCCATCAAGGTGCCGATGTTTCCTTTACATACCTGGTTGCCGCACGCGCATACTGAAGCGCCTACGGGTGGGTCAGTGATATTAGCCGCTTTAATGTTGAAATTAGGTGGATACGGATTTTTGCGGTTCATGTTGCCGATTGTCCCTGATGCCTGCCGCTCTTTAGAATGGGTGATGGTCGTGCTCTCTTTGGTGGCTGTTCTTTACATCGGTTTAGTGGCTATTGCGCAAGTCGATATGAAACGGTTAATCGCCTACTCTTCGGTCGCCCATATGGGGTTTGTGACCTTAGGTAGTTTTTTACCATTTATTATAATTCAGAAAACCATGAACCATGGTCTGGCGGTATTAGGCGTTGAAGGCGCAGTGGTACAGATGATCGCTCATGCCTTTGGTTCAGGCGCGCTCTTCTTAGCGTTTGGAGCACTGTATTACCAAATGCATACCCGCCTACTTAAAGACTTTGGGGGAGTGGCCAATACCATGCCAATTTTTGCCGCTTTCTTTATGCTATTTGTGATGGCTAATGTAGGGTTGCCAGGAACTTCCGGCTTTGTGGGTGAATTTTTAGTCATTACCAGCTCTTTTCAGGCCGGTTTCTGGGTCACTTTTTTTGCCGCATCTACCTTAATAACGGGCGCCGCTTATACTCTTTGGATGTACCGGCGAGTATTTTATGGCCAAATAGCCAATGAAGAAGTCCGGGAGCTTCACGACATTCGTGGTGTTAATATTCTGGTCTTTTCATTGCTGGCGATTTCAATTTTATTAATCGGCATTTACCCTAACGCCTTACTCAATGTGGTGCATGCTTCTGCTGGCCATTTAGTGGATTTAACCATGCAATCAAGACTTTAATCCGGGAGTGATATGACTGCTACAGATTTTATACCGGTTCTGCCTGAATTGTTTTTAGGAATAATGACCGCCGTTATTTTATTAGTGGGCGTGTTTGTTCCTAAAAGAACCCAGGTCCCATACTATTTGGCCCAACTCAGCTTGATTATTGCCGCTGCTTTAACCTTTTACTGTTATCATGTTTTAGGCCAAAAACCCACATTTTCCTTTGATCACGGTTATGTGCTCGATAGTTTTGCAGTCATTCTTAAGTTCTTTGTTTATCTGACTACTTTTATCGTTTTTCTTTATTCCCGTAACTATAATCACGAACGATATATCGTTAATACCGAATTTCATGTTCTGGCATTATTATCAGTTATTGGTATGGTTTCGCTGATTTCGGGTTACAATCTGTTGACATTATACTTATCTTTGGAGCTGCTGTCCCTGCCATTGTATGCACTGGTGGCCTTGCAAAGGGCAAAAATGCGTTGCGTCGAGGCGGCGATTAAGTATTTTGTGGTAGGTGGTTTAGCTTCCGGAATGTTGCTCTACGGCATTTCCATTCTGTTTGGTTTTGCCAGAAGTTTGGATTTGGCTGCCATTGCCCATGTAGTGACTCATTCAACTGGCAGCAATAATATTGTTTTGATGTTGGCGCTAGTTTTTATTATTGCCGGTATGGCCTTTAAAATCGGCGCTGTGCCTTTCCATATGTGGGTCCCTGATGTGTATGATGGTGCGCCGACCTCAGTCACTTTGCTGTTAAGTGCTGCTCCTAAAATTGCCGGATTAGCTTTATTCGTTAGAATTCTTGCTATCGGTTTACCTGGTTTATTTACCCAATGGCAACAAATTTTAATCGTGATAGCTTTGCTATCGTTGGCTTTGGGCAATATTGCAGCCATTGTCCAAGTGAACATTAAAAGAATGCTGGCTTATTCTTCTATCGCCCATATGGGATATATCTTACTCGGGTTGGCCTGCGGAACCGCAGAGGGCAATGCGGCTGCCATTTTTTATACCATAACCTATAGCTTAATGAGCATTGGGGCCTTTGGAATGATCGCTTTAATGAGCCGCGCCGGTTTTGAGGCTAATGATATAGAGGATTATGCTGGACTGAACCAGCGGAGCCCTTGGCTGGCATTAATGATGATGATTCTAATGTTCTCTTTAGCAGGTGTACCGCCATTAGTCGGTTTTATGGCTAAGTTAAGCGTTTTAAATGCTCTGGTAACTGTACATCTGACTTGGGTTGCCGTGCTCACTATTCTGTTCTCGATTATTGGGGCTTTTTATTATATTCGAGTAATTAAAGTGATGTATTTTGATCAAGCCTTGGAATCGGACAAAATCCTTTTTCCAAGAGATGCAAAAATAGCTATTAGTTTCAATGGGATAGCTATTTTGCTATTAGGTATTTTCCCCAGCGTGATTCTGGCTTATTGTCAGAATCTTTTTTAAAACGGGTATTGACATTGACAGTGTTTTTTGATAACTTAAGCCCATTAAGGTCTTTAACTAAGGTAGAGGTGTTATGAGAAGATATGCAGATTTAGCCGAAAGCGCTAACAATGAGAAAAATAAAAAAGATCGTTTTAATTCCGCGATATATCAAGCTGCGGTAGACGCCGTTATTCAGTTAAGAATAATTTTTCAAGGTTACCAAGAAGAGCAAGCAAGAAATAATTTTCGGAAACCTTCTTCTAAAGAAACCGTTGTTTTATCTTACCCTCAACAACAGA
>JAFEDN010000214.1 GCA_018241585.1 Pseudomonadota bacterium
AAATCACCCACATGTAATTGACCAATTAAACGCTGTAATAAACCAAAAATATAACACAAACGACCTTTAGTGACTTCATATAAATAAGAAAAGACGGCAGGCTCAATAGGTGATGATACTTTTTTGTTAATACGAAAAAATTCCAGTCTTTTTTTAATCAATAGATCATATTCAAGCTGCTTAATTGGAGTAATGCTAACTTCATGATTGACAATATCATCTAACCGATCAACTTGCTGCGCAATAAACTGTCTTAAACCCTCATCGCCTACCAATAACCAACTCACACCCCGCGTTTGAACATAATCTTGCAATGCATTAAATAAGTATCGTAAATGATCTTCTTCATGAATAACTTTAACATCCAAATTATTCAATTGAATGAGCAGGCCGTAATGATAACCGGCAGATTGAATTAATGCGCTTAAATCTTCGAGATGATGATCCAATACTGAAGAAGGCGCAATAACAGGTTGCGAAGTGGCGCCAGCCGATTTTCCATAGTGGACGCCAAAGCCAAATGCTTCGATACCAAAAGACCGGTAAGCTTCAGCAATACGCATGGTTAACGCTTTAGCCTCCTGGAAGCGTTTATCTTTGGTGACTTTTTCAGGCTGGAAAAATTCAACCTCACGGACGATATTACCCACCATGACCGCCAACAAGGTTTCCAGATTCCAGTTAGGCTCAACTCGAATTTCATTGCGAGGGTGGGGGATGAGAAACATTCACCCCGTTATCGGTATGCTCATCGGCTGAATGCTTCCCAGGTTGCCCAGACGATTTTAGAGCAGGCGCAACAAATGGGCTTACCCACCCAGGGACTGAAAAGTTTAGATCGCAAAATCACCGAAGCGATGGCGTTATTGGACACCAGTGCGTTGCTGGTTCCGTGCCACAATCGGCGACGATTAGGGATAGGCGCAATAACGTTAGAAAGAAAATATATCTCAAGAAATTAATCTGCCTATTTTGCAAGCTTATGTTTAAAAATTTATCCGGCGGATTTTCCGCTTGTATCACCGCTCAAAATCGGTATACTTTTCTCTGTCCCGCAAAATCACGAGAGGAAAAAAATTTAACATCATCAAGGAGCGTGAATTATGAGCAGGTCGTCTACCGCCCCCGAATCCCCTGAACTGATCCGGCTGCGCCAGCAAGGCCAACAGACTGAAATCAAGGAACGGCAAGCCCTGTTAAAAGAGTTTCTGGGCAACGTTAAAAAAATGATACGGGAACAAGCAAAGCTGTATTTACCTTCCGCTTTAGACGAGGGCCAACGTTCCATCATTATTCAACCGCAGGTTTTTCTTAGCTACGCCTGGGAAGCGACGGGTACTCCCAAATTAACTCACCTGCATTCTTTTCTGAAACAATTGGCAGCTGATTTAGCGGCGGCAGGATTAACGCCCTGGCTGGATATCCAGCGCATGACCGGCGACCTGGATGAGCAGATGCACTCCGGTATTCAGGAGAGTCAGTATGTACTGCTGATTGGCACAAACCGCTATGCAGAACGAACCGGGCCGGACAGCAACACCAACGTACGCAAGGAACTCGATTTTACCCTGGCGGAAGCGAAAAAAAGTCCTGACTTTCTCCTGCCGCTGATGCTGGAAGGCGATTACGGTACGACTTTTCCCAGCGTTGGCAAATTCCTGATTCGTGACTGCCGCTCCTGGTATTCACTGGAACAGGGACAGTGGCACTCTCAGGAAAATTATATTAAAGAACTGACCCAACTCGAACCACTCGGTATTTTGCCCTGCCTGTTGGGATTAAATCGCCGCGAACGGTCTTTATTCAAATACCGCCAGGCCTGCGTGAAGCAATACGGGCAATTGCAACAGTCATTGATGAATGCACTGGCGTTGTTGCAGAGACACCCGAGCGATACCGACAACAAGCGCAGTCCCAGCCGCCCGTCTATCCAGTTGACCCCGGTGTTGCAAATCCCTTTCAGAGAACTGGAATACGATAAAAAAGCCGACAAAATCGGCAGCGGCAGTTATGGCGAAGTCTATCGCGGCTGGTGGCAAGGGAAACAATCCGTCGCTGTCAAAGAACTTACGGGGACCCTGACCGTTGAAGCGGAAAAAGATTTGTACCGGGAAGCCGGGATTATGGCGCATATCGCCCAGGTTTCAAAAGAACCCTACCCCACGGTCAGGTTATTTGGATTAGCCGTCGAGAAACCCAATTATGCGCTGGTGATGGAATATGTTCCCAACGGCACGCTGTTTGATTTACTGCAATTATACAGTGAAGCCAAATTACCGTGGGACTTGCGTTATCAGTTGGCAGCGGATATTGCCGATGGCATCGCGTTATTGCATTGCCAACATATCCTGCATCGCGATTTGAGAAGCCACAATATTTTATTAAACATTATCGATGGGCGCTTGCGGGCAAAACTCAGTGATTTTGGTTTATCCACGGTAAAAACCAGTGTGCGCACCCATTCCACTGTCGCCAAAAAAACGGAGAGCGTTGGTACTCGGGCCTGGATGGCGCCGGAATTGCATAAACGCGGCGGCCAGTCTTCTCCGGCGTCGGATATTTACAGCTATGGCATGGTGTTATGGGAGCTACTCACGCACGCCACCCCCTTTGCCGATGCGCAGGGTGATACCAGCCTGATCAGCGACTGGGTGACGAAAGGTGAAACGGAAACCATTCCCGGCGACTGCCCGCCCAAATTATCCGAACTCATTAAAAAATGCTGGGCGCTCAAACCGGAAGATCGCATTCTACTGGATCGGGTTCAGCAAGAATTGGCGGCGCTGGTCCAGGCCCATCCGCTCTCGGCAGAAACCCGAACGATTATCGAAACCCTGAAAAAAAGTCAGCAGGCAAGCGAAGTCAAATGGAGTGCGCGCTGGCAGGGAAAACGTCAAGATATCGAACAAAAGCAAACAGAAGCATTGCGTGAAGTAGAAATCAAAAAACAGGCGGAAATCGCCAAACTCCAGCAGCAACACCAGGCGGAACAGTTGGCGTTGCAAAAGCAAATGGAACAACTCAAATTAGATCAGGAAAAGCAGAAACAGGCATTAGAAATTCAAAAAAGAGCGGCTGCCGAAGAAAAACAACGGTTAGAAGCGGAAAAACAAAGAGAAATTGAGCGGCTGACACAACAGCATCAAGCGGAACTCAAGCGCAGTCAGGAAAAAACCGAACTCAAGCCGC
>JAFEDN010000215.1 GCA_018241585.1 Pseudomonadota bacterium
CTTGAATGAAGGGAAAGGGCGCTCCGCTCTCCTCTCCCTTGCGATCCCTCATCAGAGAAGGATTTCCTTTGAAAATTTTGTTTCATTAAAAATTTTATCATATAAGTTTTAACCAGTTATTCTCCAGGACCGGGCGGGGATGGTGTTTTGCCTCGAATTAAAATCGACGGATTACTTTTGAGGTCTTGAGTGATTTGTTGCAAGTTGCTTGAAGTATCATTCATCTTTCTAATTAATTCTTCCGCTCCCGGCATCATTTGTTGATTAAGAGTATTAACACTTAAACTGATTTTGTTGCTAGTCTTCTTTAATTGATCGGCGGCTTGTTGGGCGGTTGATATGGTGTCTTCAAACCGTTGACTGGCTTTTGCGCCATTTTGCAGAAACACCTGCAACGATTTCATGCTGCTATTAAAATTCTCAGTCTGTTGATCTAAATCGCGAGTGATACTATTTAAATGATTAAGCATTTCTGCTAAATTATTCATGTTTTGATCGGTTAAAGCCTTTTTGATACCTTCAGCGATATCTCCCAAATTTTTGGTTAAATCGGGTAACACTTCAGTCACTTGAGTGATCAGCGGTTTTTCATAAGTAATAACCGGCAATTCTTGGCCATTCTCTGCGGTAAGCAACGGTGCATTGGGGCTTTTTACGCTTAACCCAACGTATACTAAACCTGTTATTCCTTGCGGGATTAAAGTAGCCACGGTGCTTTTAGTAATAGGAACATCTTGTTTTATTTTCAAATGTAACTTCACTAACTGCGGATTGGCTTCATCTAACTCAATTTTATCGACCGAACCAACTTTAACACCGTTGAAAAAAATTGGACTATCTATTGTCAAACCAACCACTCCTCCTTGGACATAAACTAAATAGTTTTTAAATTCAGCACGGTTGGAGTAATTAGAAAGCCATACGAAACCCGTAACCAATCCTGCAAATAGCACAATCAGAAAAAAACCTACAACCGCATAGTTAGCTTTATAATCCACAATAACTCTCACATAAAATATATTATTCAGCGGGAATTGCTGCCTTTACGCAACGCTTCACAACGAGCACCACTAAAATAATCCCGGATAGCCGGGTGATTATTTTCCATTAGCTGATCCATAGTCCCGGATGCTAACACTTTACCTTCGCCCATGAATATTATCCGATCCGGTACGGTCCAGAGCGTATCTAAATCGTGAGTGATAATTACAATAGTTAATCCTAAACTTGCTCTCATTCTTAAAATTAACTGATCCAAATCACCGGCGCTATTGGGGTCCAAACCCGAAGTGGGTTCATCTAAAAAAAGTAATTCGGGGTCCAGAATGATCGCACGAGCTAAAGCCCCTCGCTTTTGCATACCACCACTTAATTCCGCAGGATATTTTATTGCAGATGAAACATCTAAACCTACCATGAGTATTTTAATTAGACTCATATCTCGTTGTTGCGCTTCCGATAATGACGAACGTTCTTTTAATGGAAATAATATATTTTCTAATAAATTTAAAGAACTAAATAGCGCATTACTTTGAAATAATACTCCCCAGCGTTTTTGAACTTGCCAGAATTGATACTGGCTGCAGTGAAATATATTGGTATTAAAAACTTTAACCTCGCCGGAAAATGGTTTTTGTAATCCAAGTATCACTCTTAATAAGCTGGTTTTTCCACAGCCGCTGCCGCCAATGATAGCGACAATTTCACCTTTGTGGACTGATAAATCTAAATTTTCATGAATCCAGCGGCCTCCTAAAAAATTTCGCATATTTTTAATTTCGATCAGTGGTGTCGATTGATTCATAATCCACGCCAACTAAATAATATCGAGAAAAAAGCATCAGCGACTATGATTAAAAAAATCGCTTGCACTGCTGCGGCAGTAGTACGTAAACCTACACTATCTGAATTGACATCGGTTTGAAATCCTTGGAAGCATCCTACAGTAGCTATAATAAAAGCAAAAACCGGAGTTTTAATCAAACCAAACACGTAATGTGTGAGATGTACCTCATTAGTAAATCTCTCTAAAAAAGCAGTATAGCCAATGTTAAGCTGGGACTTAGCCATGATCATACTACCGGCTAAGCTAAAAAAAATTGACCACACCACCAACAAAGGTAATGTCACCACTAAGGCACAAACTCGAGGCAACACAATGCGTTCAACGGCTGCTATCCCCATGGTTGCTAAGGCATCTAGTTCACTATTGACTTTCATGGAGCCAATTAGCGCCGCAAAAGCGGTGCTAGTGCGCCCCGCAATGATAATTGCGGTCATTAAAGGAGAAAATTCTCTTAAAATGGCAATACCGGTTGCTTCGACCACATAAACATTGGCGCCGTAATCTTTTAATAACAAGCCTACCTGATAAGCCAATACTATTCCAATTAAAAAACTCATCATGGCTACAATGGGTAAAGCCTGACAACCCGCCGTCTGAATAATTTTTAATCCACCACGCCAAACATTTTTCAATGTATGATAATTTAACCGCCCGAATTCAATGACCACCTCACCGAGAAAAGCGAGAAAAAAATAAGTATTTTTTATTTTTTGGACGGACCAATGACCTAATAACGTTAACCAGGAACAAGCTTGAGGCTTGAGCTGCGAATTCGCCGGCAGTTGCTGCAATTTGGTTTCAACTAATGAATAGATCATTTGGTGTTGAGCGCTAAATCCTGCAACATTTACTCCTTTTTTTTGCTTTTGCAGTGAATTTCTTATTTGGAGCAACTTATAGGCCCCTGCGGTATCTAAATAAATAATGCCGGAAGTTTCAAGAGTAATTTGATTCTGAGAGATATGAGGAACCTGCCTTGACAGTTTTTTTATCCCAGAAAGCGTCCATTCTCCCCTGCAATGTAAGGTCTGGCCATCACGGCTAAGTTCCATATGAGCATTTGCAGTCATCTTAGGTGTGTCCTTTCAGATTGTTTAATGATACTATGTCTTCAAAATTCCGGCAATTGCCGCTATGCGGAAATTAGTTCCTGGTTTCAATCGCTCATCAGGAAAAGTGGTTTTTAACCCTGTTAAAGTGAGTTTATATGCAAACACAGAAAGCAACTTTCGCCGCTGGCTGTTTTTGGGGTGTAGAAAGCCTTTTTAAGAACAAGAAAGGAGTTATCAGCACACAAGTAGGTTATACAGGCGGACAAACAGAAAACCCCACTTACC
>JAFEDN010000216.1 GCA_018241585.1 Pseudomonadota bacterium
ACATTATAAAACCGGATTATTTTACAGAAAACCCCATTGGCGCTCATATTACAATAATCTACCCTGAAGAATATAAAGAAATTGATGCGAAAGATTTGGGTGAAGAGCATCATTTTTTGATTAAGGAGCTCGTGACTGCAAAGATTAACAAAAAAACATACTAGGCAATTTTATTAGAATCAGCTTCGTTGCTTCAAATCAGAAAAAAATATGGCTTGCCGGAACTATTATCTTTCAAAGGCTATCGAATTGGTTTCAATATTACTATTGAGGTGAAGAACTAAATCTGGAATTAAAATTAATTGCTAAGTTAATTTAAATTTTTTCAAAAACTAGAAGCGATTTAAAGATTTTTTGGAGAATCCGATAAAGGCTTTGGAATTTTCTGGACAAAATTCTTCATCTTTGGGGGGATAAAGCACAGTTTTTTTATTGTTTAGGTTAAGCCATTGCTGCATGAAATGCGGAATTAATTTTTCATCATCGGGTTCTAAAAAATTGATTTTCTTTACCGGAGTGCAGCCATATTTCGTATAAAAAGTTTGTGATCCTGTGTTAGCCACACGAGTATAAAGCTCTATCCCCAGATTGTCTGGAAAGTGCTTAATCACGGCGTTTAACATTTTTTCTCCAATCCCTTGACGCTGACATAATGGAGAAACTTAGCGGCAATTGCTTTTTAAGAATTATAGGTGTTTCCAATTCTACTGCTTGGGGCAGGGCAGGCAAGTCATTAAAAGGTTGGCTGTGATTCATATCAAAGTTCCATTAAAATAAGAATTAATAGTCTAAATCATATTATTTTTTGCATGAAAACAACATGTTCATCTAATTTGCATGTTGTGTGTAACATAAACTTGACCAGAGTGTACGATTTAATTCCTAATACTTATGTTGTCTCGGACTTGTTTTTCAAACAAAGTACTTTAGGGCAGGGGCTTGTCGGCAAACTTTTATAGTTTTATAGGCGTGCATTTAAAAAATTTTTCTCTGTATTGAACAAGGAAATGTTTATTTAGACTTTTCCGCATCATTTATTGAAGGTGATAGTAATTCAATTGAGTGTTTACTTTCAACAATTGTTCGAATCCTAATGATTATATGCCCTTAACTGCGCAAGACGTTGTCGATCAATTTCATCAATTTCTGCAAAAAACTCAAATTAAACCGCCCTATATTTTAGTGGGTCATTCTATGGGCGGATTATATATGTTACTTTATGCCCGAGAGCTCCCTGGTGAAATTGCCGGACTTTTGTTAATGGACGCCAGTTCTGCAGTCGGGCCGACTCCATTTCCGAAGCAATCGAAGGAAGTGCTCAAACATTTAGGAAACCCGTAAATCCAATGCTAGACAATCCCCTGTATAATGAAATGATCGGGCAATTACCGAGTTATTTACAAATCAAAAATGCACCGCCATTGAAAAGAACTATTCCCTTGATGATGATGTATTCGACTAAACATTGCCTGGCTATTGCTTGGACTAAAGTCGGAATGTGCATGAGTCACGCTCAAGAAAACCAATACCAAAAAAACCAGATAGAGATCGCCAATATGTCTGATGAACATTAAGCGATTCGTATTGATGGAGATCATAAGGTTTTTTTTAATAAAGAAAAAAGTGAAATGGTAGATGCTGTGAATACCATTTTATCTAGTATTCGAAAGAAGTTGATCAACGAAATGATCATGAAGAAATATTGCCTGGGCTTAATTCGTTTTTAAGTGATTTGGAGAGTAGAAATGACTAATATAGATTTATTAAAAAATGTTGTAGATTCTATTTACAACCCTCAATTAGATGCGGCTGAAATCATTGAAAAATTATTCCATCCGAATTATGAGCAATGTATTAATGGTGTGTATCTAAATCGTGCCGAATATATTCAGCATGTTATTGCCCAAAGGCAAAATATGACGGTTGATCGAATTGATTACCAGCATTTCTTAGAAAAAGGAAATGAGTTATTCGCTCTCTATTACGTCAAAGCGAAAAATTTAAAAAATCAGCCGGTTGAAGCAGAAGTCATTGCTTATGTTTGTTTTGAATCTCAGCAAGTATTGAGAATACACGGGCAAGTTCGATTAATTCAAGGTGATTTGGGGGACGTGGATATGAAAGAGAACGCATAGATCGTGAGGAGTTTGTCAGAATATAAACACATTATTCTTGATTAGCGTGGGTATAGCCAAGTCTGAGTTAGAGGGAAATGAGGACAATCGTACTTGATTATTTAAAATAAATCCCCATTTACGATAAATCTCCTCTAACCAGCGAACAGAGACCTATCATGAATTACTCAGAAGAAGCATTGTTAAAAATCGGTTCGGCTGCTTTAAAAAAAGCGGCGATGAATGAGCAGGCTAAAGAATATGTATTATCTAACCCAATTTTATTTAACACCCTGAAAAAAGCAGCAGATCGCTACATTGGCGGTGAAAATCTTGAAGAAACACTGAACAAAGTCAAAATGCAAAATGCGCGTCAAATGAAATGTTCCATCGAATTTATGGGTGAAAACACCTCTACTTTACCAGAAGCAAAAGAAGCAACTGACGAATTTGTGAATATTGCAGAAGCGATTGATAACGGTCAATTAAATAGCACTATTTCATTGGATTTATCGCATATTGGATTGGCTATTTCTAAAGATTTATGCATGGAAAATCTCAATACCATTTGCAGCTATGCAGTGCGTGCCAATATTGAGGTGACCATCAGTGCGGAAAATGTTGATTGTACTGATGAGGTGATTTCAATTTTTCAAGCAGTCAGTCAATATTATTCTAATTTAGCCATTACCCTGCAAGCGTATTTGCATCGATCGAATGATGATTTTAAAGAACTAATTAAAATCCCGGGGCGCATTCGTATTGTAAAAGGCGCTTTTGAAACCCCGAAAAATTTGTCCATCCCCCGTGGCATGGAATTAGATCAGAAATATTTATCTTATATCGATCAATTACTCGCACAAAATCATTTATGTTCTATTGCCACGCATGATAAAAATATTCAAGCTCAAGCCAAGCAGATTATTCAAAAATATAAAACTCCGGCGGATAAATATGAATTTGAAAGCTTGTATGGCATTCGTAACGATCAATTATTCAAGCTTCAAGAAGAAGGATATTCTACCAAATTATATTTTGTATATGGTAAAGAATGGTATTTATATT
>JAFEDN010000217.1 GCA_018241585.1 Pseudomonadota bacterium
AAAAAAGACTTATCGACAGCAATTCGAAGATGATTTTGCTCATTTAAGTAACCAAGTTAAATTTTATGGAAAATTGCCGGATCATGATCTAATCAGACATTATCAAAATTGTGATATTTTCGTTGCCCCTTCATTATTTGAATCTTTTGGATTGATTTTTTTAGAAGCGATGATGTTTGCTAAGCCTGTTGTGGGTTGTGATTCTGGCGGAGTTTCTGAAGTAGTGATCCATGAACAAACTGGTTTTTTGGCTTTGCCCGGTGATCCCAATTCGTTACTAGATTGTATTCGTAAATTAATTAAAGATGAAAAACTTCGATTAAATTTAGGTAGCAAAGGTAGAGAGCGTTATCAAAAGTATTTTACCTCAGATAAAATGGCTGAGAATACTTTAAAAGTTTTTAACAAAATAGCTTATCAACATTAAGTTTGAGATGGAAATGAATAATGCATTATCTAAAATTAAATATGGTTTGCTCAGTTACTCAACCGCAAACCTAGGAGACGAAATACAAAGTATTGCCGCTCGTACTCACTTACCGCAGGTTGATTTTTTGGTAAATCGTGAATCTCTTGATTTTTTTAATGAGCAAAATGGTTACGATTACCGTTTAATTTTAAATGGATGGTTTTTGCATAACCCAATTCGATGGCCTCCCGCCCCTTTATTAAACCCCCTGATTATTTCCTTTCATATTACTAATTTATCTGAAAATATATCCGGTTTAAATTTAACGCCTGCGCAAATTTTGCTGAGCGATGCTAATCTCGAATATTTGCATCAACATGCGCCTATTGGCGCCCGGGATTTACACACCCTGAGATTATTAGAAGCAAATAAAGTCGATGCTTATTTTTCTGGATGCTTAACTTTAACTTTGCCGGAAAGAGCTGAACAGCAGGTTGAAGATGTGGTTTATTTAGTAGACCTAGATAATGAAATTGTTAATCATTGTATGTCAAAAATAGATTCAGAAATTAGGATTCTTTCTCATATTGATAATCATACACTTGACCCCTTAGCAAGATTAGCCAAAGCTGAGGGAATACTGAATAAATACCAAAAAGCAAAAGCAGTGGTCACCTCAAGGCTGCATGCTGCCTTGCCTTGTTTAGCGATGAAGGTCCCGGTATTATTAATTAATTGTCAAACTGATCAATATAGATTTGAAGGCTTAAAAAATCTAGTCCGAAATGTCAATAGAGAACAATTTTTGGCTGGTCATTATGATTTTGATTTCAAATATCCGACCCGAAATTCAGATCAATATTATTTATATCGAAATTTACTTTTACAAAAAATAGCAGCGTTCATTGATCCAACTTTTGCCAAATCAAATATTTCTAATAAGTTAGTGCAGGAAAGCCTGCTTTGGGCACGGCTTGCTCAACAAAGACTTAATGATCGAACCAAAGAAAATTTAGCCAGCGAATTATCAGAACTCAAAGAAAAATTAGCTCAATCTCAAGAATTGTTAACCATCGCTGAAACAAATATAGCAAATTTAAGGTCCTTGGAATGCAGCCTGCAAAAACAGCTAATTACCCTGCAAAACGAAAATGATCAATTAAAGGGTTTATTGAAAATATTAAATGATATTAAGGAAGAAAAATCATTAATTAAGAAATTAAGATATTTATATAAATTTTTTGGATAAGCTCGATGAGTTTCAGCTTATTAAAGTTAAGTAATTTTTATTGCTTTACCCGCTCTTGTTCTGCTATTTTTTTTTCCAACTGGATTAGTTTATTATTTAATTCATTGAGTTGTAATTGAAACTTTCGAAAACCTACAGGAATAGATTTTAGTAAATTTGTGTATTCTTGCAGATAATAATCTGGAACAGGATTATTATGAAATTCGTTTATAGTTTGAATTTTGTGATAAAATAATTTCAAATTTCTATATTTTTTATAGAGAATGATGCCTTTATTGATATGCTTTCCAATCAAAGGAAGTTCGGTACTTTTTATAATTATTTTTTTAAGCATTTATTTCAAGCCTCTTGATTTGATTTAGTTTTTCCCAATTCCAAGAATCGATACACATTTTTTGCAGGTTATATTTGGCTGTCCAATTTAAAAGGTTTTTTGCTTTTTGCGTGTTAGCCCAATATGCCGGTAGATCACCGTTTCTTCGAGGGGAAAAAATGTAGGGAATTTTACAATTGGTAGCTTGCTCAAAGCTACTGACTAATTCTAATACGGAAACGCCATGGCCAGTGCCAAGATTTAATGTCAAAAAACCAGAATGATTTTGTATGTGGTCGAGTGCTGCTACATGACCGGAAGCTAAGTCCATAACGTGAATATAGTCTCTAATACATGTTCCATCCTGAGTGGAATAGTCATTTCCAAATATATTTAATTTTTCATAGTAACCAGCAGCGACTTTACACATGTATGGCATCAGATTGGTAGGAACACCTTTAGGATTTTCCCCCAGCAAGCCGTTTGGATGCGCTCCAACTGGGTTAAAATATCTAAGGCAGGCTATTTTCCAATCCGGCTCTGAATACGCTAAGTCAGTCAAAATATCTTCGATGATCATTTTGGTTTTTCCATACGGATTAACTGGTAGCCTTAAACAATCTTCCTGATAGGGTATAGTCTGAGTATTGCCATAAACGGTCGCTGAAGAAGAAAAAACCAGCACTTTTACATTAGCCTTATGCATAGCGCGTAGTAAACATAATGTACTGAAGATATTGTTTTGGTAATAAAGCAAGGGGTTAGTAACTGATTCGGCTACTGATTTCAGGCCGGCAAAATGCAATACCGCTTGAATAGGAAATTCTGCAAAAATATTCTCTAGTAAGTCTTGATCTTCAATATTACCGTGAAAAAAACGCGGGCGATAACCTAATATCTGTTCTATTTTATCGATTGCGGTGATATAGCTGTTGCATAAATTATCCACGATCAGGCATTGGTAACCTTTTTGAGCTAAAGCTAAACAGGTATGAGAGCCGATATATCCGGCTCCTCCAGTGATTAAAACAAAATTCATCGTGGTTGCCCTAAATAGAAGCGAATTAATAGATTTAACCTGGTAATAGTATATACCGAAATTAAGCTTTATTAAAAAAAGTTTGCAATACTACAGCAGCTCCCGCTGAAGCGTGAGCTGCTTCCTGGTTTGGATACTGAGCTCCGG
>JAFEDN010000218.1 GCA_018241585.1 Pseudomonadota bacterium
TCCTGTACGGTTCTTAGGGGAGGGAGTGGCAGTAATGCCACTTTCTTACCCGGTACAGTGGACACCCGCGAACAGAATAAACCCAGTTTGTTTGCGAGATAACAGTTATTTATAGACCCCCGCCACAGATTAGCGGGGAATATTTCGATAAAAATAGGACGGGAAGAAGCGATTAAATCGAATAGTTGCGGTCAAGGTTGCCGGAAATAGCGCCGCCGCCGAATGATGGAGAGCTGCTCCCCTTGCCGGCGCGGAACATAGCGAAGCCACTCAAAGGCCATCAAAAACCGGTATCACAAGCGGTACTGAGCTACAGCATTGAAGAGGTTAGGGCTTTCGGCCAGTTATCAAGGTTTTTAAAGTGGTGCTTTAGTCATGCTTGCTTTCCGCCAGCGCAACGGCCACCCTAATTACTCCTATTATGATCGGCGAATTTAGATGTCCTTAAATTCATGGTTTATTTTGGGGTTTAGTTGCTTGCAAGTATACCGGTAAAGTAGTACAATTGTTTTATATGGACAAAGAATACATCGCTTTTGAGGGTGCGGAATTCACTATCGAATGGTACTTTGATAAGAAAGGTAAAAGTATTGCTTTTGATTATTTTAAATCCATGAATGAAAAACAACAGTTGAAACTGATCGATTTATTTAGATTAATGGGAAGTGTGGGCGAAATTAAAAATAAAGAGAGATTTAATAATGAGGGCGACAAAATTTATGCTTTTAAACCACAACCGTATAGATTTTTATGTTTCTTTTACGAAGGAAGAAAAATTATTGTTACCCATGCATTTTATAAAAAAACGCAAAAACTTCCCTTGAATGAAAAAGAAAAAGCGTTGTCATTAAAGCATGATTACGAAATCAGAATTAAACGAGGAGACTACTATGACTAAACTATTGTCAACTTATGAAAGAAAAATGAAAGATGCCAAATTCAAAAAGGCACATGAAAAAAGTTACAAAGACTTACTTTTTTCTGAATTAATGATTGCCGTCATGGAAAATGATGAGAAGTCCATTCGGAAATTGGCGAAAGAAGCGCATCTATCTCCCTCGGTGATTCAGGACATTCGCACGGGAAAACAACGTGACATTAAGGTGAGTAATTTTATACACATTGCTCATGCATTGGGATATGAAGTTATTCTTGAAAAAGGTAATGAACGTTTAACCTTACAGGATGCTAATAAACATATTAGTGTGGTGTCTTCTAATGCATCAGTATGAGAAATACATCTAGGGATTGTAAGCTTAAACCCTCTTTTTTTTCCAGCGGCTTATAATCCGTTAGTCCTGCCAGAAGTTTTTAATATGAGCGAGAAACGTATTATCATAAAAAGTCTTGATGAATTACTATCTGGTAAAACCGACTGGTCAAAGGTAAAAAAAATGACGGAAGAAGAGATTGGGTTAGCGGCAAAATCTGATCCAGACGCACAATTACTTACTTTAAAACAATTACGTCAATTTAAACGTATACATCCCCCAGGAAGGAGTGACAACGATGTGTCTTCGCAGGTCAAAAAAAGTAGATGATATTTCAGTGATTTCAGGGAAATCCAGAGAAAGTCCATTAAGTCACCGCCACTATTTGCATTGGGGTGTGCTGTTCTGGTCAAGTAAAAATAGACACTTTTTTAAGAAAATTTTTCAATCGGGGTATTACCCCGAACCCCATGATTCGCCATCAAGGCAGGTGGTCTAGCCAGACCACCGCCAATCAGCGTCTGTCGCCTACGACCTGTCAAGGCTAAATCCCTGCGGGACGCTTCGCGGCCTTGACAGCTCTCCGGCTAATTCAATCTCAGTCAGCTTATCCATTTTAAATAAGCTTGCATTTTCAAATTGCACAGGACTCATGTAATTGAGAGTCGAATGTAATCGCTGGCTGTTATAAAACATTTCAATGTAATCCACCACATCCATCTTAGCCTGTTGGCGTGTTAAATAATGCTGACCGTCTGTCCTCTCCGATTTCAAACTGCCAAAAAAACGTTCCATCACACTATTATCCCAGCAATTGCCTTTACGGCTCATGCTCACCTGAATCCCTTTTTGCTTTAATAATTGTTGATAATCAACGCTAGCGTACTGACTGCCCCGGTCAGAATGATGCAATAAATCACCACCCGGTTGCCGACGGCCTAGCGCCATCAATAAAGCTTCTCTGATTAATTCTGTGCCCATATGATCGGCTATAGACCATCCCACCACACGCCGCGAATACCGATCTCATACCGCTGCTATATAAAGCCAACCTTCTTGAGTCCATAAAAACGTAATCTCGGTCACCCAAGCCCGGTTAGGCTTTTCTACCTTAAACTGTCGATTTAATGTATTCTCTGCTACCGGCAATCTGTGATTACTTTGGGTGGTCACCCGATACCGTCTGCGCTGCCGGCATTCTACCCCCGCCTGACCCATTAAACGTCTCGCTTTATAGCGGCCAATAGCATTACCTTTTGCCTGTAAACCTTTGGCTATTCGTCTGCTACCATAACTGCTTTTACTTTGCCTATCCAGAGTTTTAACCTCCACCACCCAGTGGGCTTCATCCCTTTTTGAGCCAGTGAATCCCTTCAAATATTTATAATACCCACTCCGATTGACCTGCATCACTTCACACAGTATTTTGACTGGATACGCCTTCTGTTGCTCTCGAATAAACCCATACCTTAACAGGATTCCACGGCAAAGAAGGCTGCTGCCTTTTTTAATATTTCTCGCTCCAGCCTCAGCCGCTTCACTTCCTTGCGCAGTTGCTCTAACTCCTGCTGCTCCGGAACCACTGCCTTCTTCTCCAAGCCCAATTTGGCCACACTTCCACTATGACGATAGGCCTGCACCCAGCGGCTCAAGTTAGCATGGGGAATTCCCAGACGTTTCGATACATCGCTATGCGTATAACCCTGTTCTATTATCAGCTTTACCGCTTCTTGCTTAAATTCTAATGTATAGTTTCTTTTATGCATTTTCACACCTCTGTTAAGTTTATTAGTTTAACTCTTTTTCTTAACTTTGGTGGCTACTGTTATTAGACCACTTCACTCAACCGTTTCCTGGAGGACGGACGTTTGGAGCTGGACAACAATCTCACTGAACAGCAAATTAAACCGCTAGTCATTGCCCGCAAAAA
>JAFEDN010000219.1 GCA_018241585.1 Pseudomonadota bacterium
GTTGTGCTAATTTTTGTCTTTCAGTTTTATCACCAGAAAAATCATAGATAACACCCGCAGGATTTCCCGAACTAGGCAACTCAGTACAAAAACAATTGAGAATTTTCAATAGACATCTCCAATATTATTTTGGCAGTGCTAATGTTTTCAACAGATTAATCGCTGAAACGGCGGTAGGCCAGCCAGCATAAAATGCTAAATGCGTTATTAGTTCAACCAATTCCTCCTGGGTCACACCATTTTCCAACGCAAAATTAAGATGAAAAGAGAGCTGTTCCGTGCGATTTAAAGCAACCAAGGTCGCCACCGTAATCAGGCTCCGATCACGTTTAGATAAACCTTTACGTTCCCAGATATCTCCAAAAACAATATCATCAGTCAACTCGGCTAACTTTGGCGCGATATCTCCCATCAGACGTTTACCCAGATTTTTGTCTTTATTCATAGACCCTCCTATTTGGGTGATTTACGAAAACCAACGGCTAAACGATTCCATCCATTAATAGCAATAATCGCCATCGTTAAGTCAACAGCCTCTTTTTCACTAAAATTTTTTAAAACCTCTTGATAAATATCATCGGGAGCATGTGTTTCTGATAATAAAGTAAGCGCTTCTGTCCAGCCTAAAGCTGCGCGTTCTCTTTCAGAAAAAAATGGTGATTCTTTCCAAACAACTACAGCATGCAACCGACGTTCTGACTCACCTGCTTTGTGAGCATCAGCAACATGCACATCAACGCAGTATGCACAACCATTGATTTGAGAAGCACGAAGCTTAATAAGCTCCAGCAAAGATTTTTCCAGACCGCTTTTGTTAACGTAACCTTCAAGAGGCAACATACTTTTCACCGCATCCGGAGCAACATGATAATAATCAATTCGTTCACTCATAAATATCTCCAATTAATTTGTTCATAAAGCAAAACCTACCTACACTTAAGAACCATTAATCAATTTTGATACCATTTTTGGAATAGCGCTAACAGATTCTATTTTGATATGGGGAAAATCAACGTGGGCGTCTAACTGGGAACCGACTATGTAGGGTAGATAAGCATTCTTTAACAGCATGATGTCATTGAAGTCATTCCCGAATACAGCTGTACAGGATAGATCGATTCCCATCTCAATTGCGGCATAAAATTTATTGGTATTTTCGGCAACCAAATCTACAAACCCTTCCAATTTATGGTGATGCATCGTCAGTTTATTTTCTTCATTGCCAATTATTTTCTCTAGTTCTGATTTAAGAAATAAGTCAAATTTTAAAAGCAATATTTTTGTGATCCCCTGCAATTCTAATTCTTCATAGATCATGGGTTTAGACCCAAGCTTATTCTGTATGTAACTATGGAAATCAGAATGCTCTGAAGAAATAGCATAACCATATAGCCCATCAATGACATAGGGGACTTTCATTTCATCCAGATAGTTCTTCACTAAATTAACGGTATTTTTGGGTATTTTCTTCGCGCTCTGTACTTTGGAATATCTTGAAATCATCGCGCCATTACACCCAATGATCGGAAGCTCATGATGTTTTTGCGGCAATAGAGGAAGCGTGTCCCTTAAAGGTCTAGCGGTAGCCAATATCACATTGATGCCCTTGCTCAATATGACTTCTATCAAAGATTCAATTTCCTTCGAAATAGGTTGCCCATTCTCTGTAATAGTTCCATCAATATCAAAAATAATATTTTTCAAAGCCCTATTAAATTCAGCGATATTGTTCACAAATTTCATAGAACTATCCATGATTAAAATGATTTTCAACATCGCCGATAAAATTATTAGTCATCGACATGATTTTTACCGGCTGACCTTTCGCAAGATTAAAGTGATCTAAATGAACCAGTCTGATTTGTTGATTATCGATGGTTCGATAATATAGTGTCCGATTCGATAAGTCATAAACCATACTCCACACAGTTGGGTCTGAAGAACCCGGAATTTCAATCAAATAACCCAGGCCATTAAAGGCACTGGTAACGGTTTGTTGAGTCGAATGCGGTGTCGGTAAATTTTTTAAGAAATTGGCGGCCAAAACAAATCGGGCTTTTGTGAAATATCCTCCAGCTAATGGGGCGTTGCCTCCGAATCCTTGATACTGCTTAAGAAGTTGAGTGGATTCCAAATAAGGTGTATTCGTCAGCACCGGTACCGGTAAATTCTTTTGATGATAAATATTCAGTTTTCCATTTAAATATTCAATTACTGCAGAATCGCCATTGGCGTCATGCAACATCAAATGCGCCAATATTTTTTGTCCATGAAATATCGTCGGTTCCACTTCAACATGATGCGCCAATTCAATGGCTTCAGTGACCGTTTTGGCATTATCCAAAAAATATTGAACCCATTGTGAAGTGCCTAATACCGGCTGCTGAGGAGCGGATGGATAACCTGAACTTTCCAACCACAAAACGGATGCGCTTAAACCAAATTGATTCAGACCACTGACCACCGCTTGCGGAATCACCTGATGGTCAGGCCCGGCCAAATTCACTGTAGCGCTACCATATTTTGATACCCATTCCAGGGGTATAAAATGACTCTCCATACTGCCCGGGTGACGTTTAATACCAGCAGGATTGATCACGATGAAAGCGTATGGATTGGCCCAATCGAAATTGTGGCCAATGACTGATTGGCCATTGAAAGATAACTTGAATTCTGTGCAGGCATCTGCCATGAGAATTGTAAAAAAGGCGATAATCGCTGTAAAAACGAACCCAAGAGTACATTTCAATAATTTTATTTTCATAAGCTCCTCTGTTCAGGATAAAGCAATACTATTGTACCTCAACCAGCAAGAAATAGATGGTTATCAGATTAAAATGGTTATCTTAAAGCCAATTCGATGCGGTTGCTTCCGGCCAGGTGTCATCTACAGCGCAAGTGTGAAGGGCGTCCTTTACAACCAGAAGGAGGTTATTATGGGACGCAAAAGACAACCAGCCTTATCCGGGTTGCGGGAACGCAAGGGGATTTGGCATATTGAAAAACTGACCCTATCTTGTTCTACGAAATTCTATTTATAACGATTAACTTCTATAAAATTCTTGGCACAGTTACACGAGAATTACACCTGCGACACGAGGTTGCAGAGCGGGTTGTCTCCACCGAATTTGGAGA